>CAYNJB010000001.1:0-29380 GCA_964397515.1 uncultured Nitrosopumilales archaeon
ATGCGACGAAAACGGGCCTATTGTGATGATGATTACCAATGTAAATGTAGATGCCCAAGCTGGAGTAGTAGCAACAGGTCGTCTTTTTTCTGGAACAGTTAAAAGTGGAGAAAGAGTACATCTTTTAGGTGCAAAAAGAGAAGGACGTATTCAATCAGTAAACATGTTCATGGGTCCATATCGTGAGATAATAGGTGAAATTGGACCAGGAAACATCCCAGCGTTATTAGGATTAGAATATGCAAGAGCAGGTGAAACTATATCATCAATAAATAATATTACATCATTTGAGTCTATTAAATATGTATCAGAACCAGTTGTAACAATTGCGGTAGAATCAAAGCATCCTAGAGATTTACCAAAACTAGTTGAAGCGCTTCGAAAAATTAGTATAGAAGATCCAAATCTTGTTGTTAGAATTAATGAGGAGTCGGGAGAGATGCTTCTTGCAGGTATGGGAGTTCTCCACTTGGAAATAGCAACAACACTGCTTCAACAACAAGATCTTGAAATTATAACATCTCAACCATTGATTAATTACCGTGAGACAGTTAGAGGGTCAGCAGGACCAGTTATGTCAAAATCACCTAATAGACATAATAAGATATTTATGAAAGTTGAGCCGTTAAAAGAGGATATTGTTGAACTAATCCGAACAGGCCGAATAGGTGAAAACATGGATAAAAAGGAAGTTGCAAAGATTCTCAGGGAGAAAGGATGGGATGCGACTGAAGCTAAGAGTATCGTCGCCTTCGATGAAAGGGGTAATGTTTTATTGGATCTTACTAAAGGAGTACAATTCTTGCAAGAGTCACTGGATTCTATAAGAGCAGGGTTTGTAGATGTTCTTCTCTCAGGAGCATTGGCTCACGAATATACCAGAGGTGTTAAGCTTATGTTGCATCATTATGTTCCTCATGAGGATCCTGCACATAGGACATACGCTCAACTTATGCCAGCTTCTAGAAGATCAATATTAGGCTCCATTCTTTCAGCTGACCCGATACTACTTGAACCATTATTAGGAATTGAGGTAAGATGTCCAACAGACCTAATTGGTGCAGTAGCTGGAGTGATTTCATCTAAAAGAGGAAAAATGTTGAATGTAAATCAAAAAGAAGTTATGGCAATAATAGACGGTGAGATACCTGCTTCAGAAACCTTTGATATATCAGAAGTTATGAGGGGGGCGACTGCCGGTAAAGCGATATGGAACACACATTTTAAGTCTTGGACAGCAGTTCCTAATTCAATGATGACTAACTTGGTAAGGAAAATTCGGAAGAGGAAAGGGCTTCCAGTAGAGCCGCCTAACCCCAATGAGTTCATAGACAAAGAATAATCATTTTAATAAATTAGATCAGATCTAATAACATCTTTACCGAAGGTTCTTCTATATGAACAGCTGCTGATTCTTTGAAAGATAGAAGCGAATTATTTTGAGAGTGTGAATCATAATATTCTTGAGATTGGATAGCCATCTCAAAAGCGTCAAGTTCATGTAATATTTTCGCTTCCTTTGTTTTTCCAGCTATAAATTCATCCCAAATAGTCTTGTATCTATTACGTATTGTTAACGGAAATTTAGAAAAAATTTCAGCGGTTGCCAGTTTTTCTTCTGTTTCCTTGTTTCGACCTCTTCTAATTTGAGTAGGAGTAATATCACCGGTTACAGCCTCAGATAAATCATGGATTAGCGCCATTCTCATCATACGATCAGCATCAAGACCTAAAATATCTCCAATAAGAGCTGCTAGAATAGTAACTCGATAACTATGGTCTGCTACTGACTCTGGATCAGATATGTTAGCTTTCTCGACCCAACCGGCGCGAACAGTTTTTTTTAATTTCCCTGCTAAATATAAAATATCTATTAGAGATTTAGCCGTTTTTTTATTCATCAACATATGTTATAATGATATAAGATAAGCATTTTTTAATCCATCATTATTTCCAACTGATTCTATAGTTATTTACATAGAATTATCAAGTATACTATTTCTCATTCATATAAGCCTGTTTTGTAATAGAGTGGATCATTAAATTGAGAGTACAATAAATAAGATTGATGCAAAAAATAATAGTCCCCAAACAACTTTATTCCAAGCAAAGATTTTTTGTCCATCAAAAATTCCAAAAGGAATTAGGTTAAAGAAAGCAATTATTGAGTTGACGTAAATTCCGAATTGTATGATAGTATAAAGAGAATATTGATTAGGAAGAATAAATAGACTAATTATATACAGAATCCCGATTATCATGAAATTTGTTATGGGGCCGACAAAAGCTATTTTCCCTATAACGTTTTTATCTCCATAGCCTGAGATCATTACTGCACCAGGCGCTATTATCTTAAAAGGTGAGATTATACTGATTAGAGTTATTAAAGCACCGAATGGAGATATTTGAAACTTTGCTAAAAGTCCATACTTTTGAGCAGCATATTTGTGAGCTAATTCATGCATGATGAATGAGAAGAAAAATATTAAACCTGTTCCACCCATTAACCAGATAGAACCGCTCCAGTTTGTTAGTGATAAACCAACTAGCATAACTAAAATTGAGCCGATGAACAAATGCAGAATTTCCGGTTGGAATAAAATATATGTTTTCCACTCGGATTTAACACTAAAATCTTTAAACTTATTTTGTGAAGATGAAGGATTAAACCTAGGTTTGAGTTGAGGTGGATTTGCTAGCCATAAATTATGACATTTATGGTTTTCAGGAAGTCGATGCTCTCCGCAAAATATTTCCCCGCAGTATGAACATTTGAAGGGAAGAACTTCATCATTTTCACATATACTGCATTTCAAAGCATTATCCTCTACGCTTAATTAAAAATACATGGTTTAAGTTTTTCAATAAAGTAAATCAAGATTCATTTATTGAGTTGATTAATGGTACAAATATACATTCACAAATATCAAATGTTTCGAATTCCGTTAAAGATAATCTTTTTATTTTTTTTAGCGTTTGTGTCAATCGTCCACCAATCGGAATTAGTAAAAATCCATTTTTTTTAACTTGTTTTTTTAATAAAAGTGGAACATGAGATGCTGCTGCTGTGACAACAATCCGGTCATATAATGGTTCTTCAGATTTTGGAGGATATCCTAAAGATCCATCACCAAGAATGACATTAACTCGATTTGAGTAACCGGAACGATCTAAGTTTCTTTTTGCAAAATTTACTAAATAAGGTATTCTTTCGATAGATATTACTGATCCAGTTTTTCCAACAATTTCAGCGGTTAAGGCAGCAGAATATCCACTTCCACATCCAACTTCAAGGATTTTCTGACCAGGTGATAATTCAAGTGCTTCAAGCATTATTGCCACCATATGTGGTGCAGAGATCGTTTGCTTAGTATCAAATAAAGGGAGAGGGTTGTCAATATGTGCGTTCTCACGTTCATCATTGGGGACAAAATAATCTCTAGGAACTTGTGTGAAAACTTTCTCCACAATTTTAGATTTAATGATACCTTGTTTAATCAGCGACTTTACGAGGTTTTCACGTCTTGTTGAGCGCATATGTTAAACAACCTGTTAATATTGGATCTCTTTTATAATAATTATCTTTAATATATTTATATTGATTACAACTGTAGAGAATGTCTATAAAAAAACATTCTAAAGAGAAACAATAGTTAATTTATCCATTTCTCAAGACTGTTGGATATTTTCTTTTTTGATTCTGTCAATTTAACAATTGAAGATCTTATCCGTTCCTCTGAGAAATCTCGGTCTTTGGATAAGAAGTTAAGTAAGCCATCTTCATCAATATCATTCCAAGAAAAAGGTGGTGGAGAAATAACTTTTGGATTAAGGAAAATATCTCGGATTGATTCATAATTTATTTCTTTAAGCGCTTGTTTAATATCCGGTATTTTTTCTAAACATCTATACGATTTAATATATTTTATAGCTTTAGCAGGGCCAATGCCTTTGAATCCTCCTGGGTTAAAATCTGTGCCCAAGAGAATGCCAAAATCAACTAATTGTTCCCTTGAGAGTTGAAGGCTGGATAGTACGTTTTGCAAAGTTAGTTCTTCTGGAGACAAAATAATGTAAATAGGCCTATTTGGGAGCTTTCTTTTCCCAGAGATTGTAATGTTCCTTAACAGTCTTTTTGCCCCGAATAGAATTGAGTCATAATCTTGGCTAACTGCATCAGTCGCTAAACCGATATTTGTTAGGTGAGCAGCAGTAGCTTCACCTTCAGAGGGGGCGTCAATCCAAGGTATACCTAAAAGTTGAAGTAAAGTTTTAGTGTCTTCAATCATATAGTTTCTAAGAACTGAAGTTGCTTGAGCATGTTTTTTTGCTTCTTTGAATTTACCTTTTGACAAAGCTTCTGTTAGTTTTATTTCAGCTTTTTCCTTAATTTTATGTCTACGTGTAATTTCTGTTGATTTTAATTCAGATGGAGGCCCATCAAAAATATATACGGGTTTTATGTTCAAAGATAAGAGATTAACTGTTCGATAAAAAATTCCACTAAGATGACTAGTCACCCTGCCTTCATGGTCTCGAAGGGGTTCTCCTGCTTCACCTCGGATTATTGAAAGGAATTGATATAGAGCATTATAAGCATCAATAGCAAAAATCCTACTAGACAGTGATTCTAAAGATACTTTCTTTCGTTGAACTATATCTCCAAGATTCACACCCAAGACACAGTCACATGTTTATCAGAAACAAGATACATTTATGTTTGTTCTAATTTAGTGATTTTTGAAGATTGAGAAGGTGTTTAATTATCTTTGGATTCCAATATTTCTATTCTTCGCTTATCTTTCCCAGTCCAGCGTACTGTTATAAGTCCCATAATCTCTAAGCTTAATAGAATTTTATTAAGGGTACTCATAGTAATCGTTGTGCCTTTTTTAGAGAGATCGTTGATAAGGTCTACGTCAGATATGTTTTTTGCATGTTTTACTTTTTCGTAGATATAGTTTTTCAAGGAGATTTCCAAATTAATGCGCCTAAGAAATTCTTCAGTATTCAGTTCATATTTGTCCCTATTTTAGTTTTCGGTAACAATATTGAAGTTTTTATTAGAGCTTAACCATAGAAGCTTTGTTTGGATTTTTTAGGAATATGTACATTTAGATTCTGAGAAATCGAAGAATACCACGATTCAACTTCTTTTGTTATTGAAGGCCTTACATTATCTAAAGCATATTTGAAATCAGACAAGTCTACTTTATTTGAGAGGTTAGTTGTTCTAATAGCATTTATCCCTGCTGTTCTAACAAGAGATTGAAGATCCGCACCGGTATATCCTTCAGTATCTCGAGCAATAATATTAAGAGAGACGTTATTGGCTAAACTCATTTTTGATGTGATTAGTTTTAGAATGTCATACCTGCCTTTTTCGTCAGGCGGTGGTACAAAAATTAACAGATCAAGTCTACCTGGTCGCAAGATCGATATATCTAATAGATCAGGCCTATTTGTGGCGGCTAAAACGAAGAGACCTGGAATGTTCATAGATGCGTCTGTCTCGGTAAGTAATTGGCTTAATACTCTCTCAGATGTAGATGAATCAGTCCCATCAACTGATCTTGAACGAACTATAGAATCAACTTCATCTAAGAAGATAATACAAGGAGTTGAGGATTTTGCTTTCCGAAATATGTCTCTTATCGCTTTCTCTGATTCTCCAACCCATTTTGATAAGACTTCGGGTCCCCTTATTGTTATGAAGTTTGCTCCGCTTTCGTGAGCTAAAGCTTGAGCGAGCAATGTTTTTCCACATCCTGACGGTCCGTACATAAGGACTCCTGAGGCTGGCTTGATTCCGATTTTCTTGAATCGTTCAGGATGATTGATTGACCAAATAACGTTTTCTTTAAGACTCTGCTTGATTTTTTCAAGACCGCCTACTTGATCCCAGGTTATTCTAGGGGTATCAACGTAGAATTCCCTTAACGCGCTTTGGACTATTTCCCTCATAGCTTCTTTAAAGTCATCAAAATTTACTTCAATCTTTTCAAGTAGTTCAGATGGGATTTTTTCCGCATAATCTATATCAGGGATGAATCGCCTCATAGCTTTAAGTGCCGCCTCACGGGTTAACGCTTGAATATCGGCGCCAGAATATCCATGAAGAATACCTGAGAGAGAGACTAAATCAACTTCTTTTGATAGGGGCATTCCCCTTGTATAGATAGTTAATATCTCAAGTCGTGATGAGGGATTAGGTACACCAATATCAACTTCACGATCAAATCGACCAGGCCTTCTTAAAGCAGAGTCAACAGAGTCTAGTCTATTTGTGGCACCAATGACAATAACCGATCTTCGTTCTGAAATTCCATCCATTAAGGCAAGAAGTTGAGCTACTACTCTTTTTTCAACATCTCCAACTACATCGTCTCTTTTTGGAGCTATGGAGTCAATCTCATCAATAAAGATAATACTTGGGGTGTTTCCCTTAGCTTCCTTGAATATTTCTCTCAAACGAGCCTCCGTTTCACCATAATATTTATTCATGATCTCTGGACCGCTAACTGAGAAGAAGCTTGCTTCAGATTCATTTGCCAACGCTCGGGCTATTAGAGTTTTACCGCAACCAGGGGGACCGTGAAGAAGAACACCTGACGGGGGTTCAATCCCCAAACGTTGAAAAATTTCTGGATGTCTAAGAGGAAGTTCAATAATTTCTCTCAGCCTCTTAATTTCATAATTTAAGCCGCCTACATCATCGTATGTTACCCTTTGGCCGGTAGATGTAGATTCAATTTCTGTAGATATAGTTATTTTTGTATTTTGATCAATCTTAACTATCCCTTTTGGATTAACCTTAGCAACTTTAAAGTCAATAGGGTTACCAAGAATCATAACTAAGAGGTCTTGTCCTTCCAAGATAGGAGTGCCTTTTAGTCTATTTCTAACAAATTGACAGAATTCGTCATCTGTAGTTAATTTGTCATCTAATAATTGAAGAGCAACAGATTTAGCAATCTTCGTTCCCACTTTTTTAACAGTTATAGAGTCATTCAGAGCTACGCCGGCGTTTTTCCTTGTCTGGCCATCAATTTTAATAATGTTTTGTGATTTATCATTACTATTACCATTATCATTATCATTATCGTTTGGCCAAACTATCGCGACCGCAGATTGTCGTCCTATGAGCTCAACTATAGTTCCCTCGTTTATTCCAAGAAGTATTATAGAATAGGGGTCTAATCTAGCTCTAGATTTGCCAATATCTCTCTGATTTGCTTCTGTTACTCGAAGCTGTATTGATCTTATTTTTGGATCGCGAGTCAAAAGACTGGACCTTTTGAAATCGGTGATCCTAACTTGTATTTAAAATGATAACTTAACTATTTGAGAGTTGTTGATAGGTTACTCATACCTATTACTTCGACTTGACTAACATGATCTACTTCAGAAATTGTTTTTTCTAATTCGTCAGTTAAGTTTTCTTTTTCGTCCATTGTTGTATCAATTATTAAAACGGATATTCCAAAGGCGATTGGTTCCTTACGAGTGCTTCTTACTGATATATCTGGAAGTAATTTATCTGCGATCTTCTGAGTAAGATCATCAAGATTAACTTCTACACCGTCAGGAAAGACTTTAACTCGTACAAGAAGTTTTGACATTTTTTCACCTTTAAGGTGCCTCGAATCCACAGTTTACACATTTATAGGTTCTAAAGAATTTGCGGCATTTTTCACATCGCCAGATTAAAATATCACCACATTCAGGACAATAAAATTTTACCGCTTTCTCCCCAGGCATAATAGGCCTATTACAAGAGGTACATAACGGAAGTTGGAATTGATGTTCGGCCAATGTTAAGTCAGGACAGTAAGATAAACATTAGTACATATACTTTTAGAAACGGTAAGGTTTTAATCATGTTATTTGATGTGGATATACGTGTAAATGTCTAAAAATTATTGTCCAGAATGTGGAGCCGATCTTTATTATGATGCGGCAGTTAGAAGATATACTTGTAAAAGCTGTGGATTGTATGCGACAAAAGATGAAATTAATGATATTAAAGACCGAGAAAGAGATAAGACTGATAGCTATAGGAAAAAGAGAAAATCTCAAGACGAATATCTAGATTGGTGGCTATCTAAAAAAAAGTAGATATGTTTCTGCGGTCCATCAAGTTACACACATAAAATTTACAATTAATTTATTATTCAAACAGATAATCCACAGCTAAATTCAAGCTATGAGATTGATTAGTAAATTCTGAGAAATATAATGTATCAAGAAAATTGTATATTATTATTAGCTAAGTAACAATTCTTCATTGATTATTCATTAATCCAAATAGTTTTTTCCTTGAAAGATATCCGGTAACCTTTTGGAGGAGATATATCAGGGTATCCAATATATAAAAAACCAAAAAGATGTTCTTTATCTTTTAGTCCGAAAAATTTGTTCACTTTTTTTTTCTCGACACAGCTTTCCCGGTACGTAAAATACTGCCAAGACCTAATGAGTGTGCAACAAGCATCATATTTTGAGATGAAATTGAAACCGCAGCATATTCTTCTAATTCTTCAATTACAGGATTATTGGATGGAGTGATCGCAATTGCTATAATTACGGGTGCTCTTAGAGGTTTATTTCTCTCCGCATTCAACTTTAATTTAATTTTAGTCATATCCTGATTTTGCATTTCATCTTCAAGGGCATCGGCCATAGCATCACCTAATCGTTTAGAGCCTTTCGCCGTTAAAACGAAGAAACGCCAAGGTTCTGTTCGATGATGATTAGGCGCCCACGTTCCGGCCTCGAGGATTTTTTCGATCATTTCATTTGATGGGGTTATGTTCTTAAATTTACTAATACTTCGCCTAGATTGTATAACACTAAAAACATCCATGCCTTATCGGAGATAATTTATTAATATGATTTAAAATAGTTTTTGTTCATTCCATTGAATATGTTTTTTTAAACTATATTATTTTCTGATGGTATATTGATAATATTTTTTTATAGACCATTCAAGAAGAACTTTTTAATAATAAATCTTAGAATTAACTAGTATATTTTTGTGGTTGTTTGTCGAATGTTTGTTTACACACGGGAGCACAGAAGTAATATGTTTGTCCTTGATATTCTGATTTGCTTTGTGCAGACTTCTCATCTACGATCATTCCACAAATTGGATCTTTTGCCATTTATTATTTTCACCTCCTTTTTGGTTTGAACCGCTTCAAAGTCAAGGAATTGCTGACAACGCTTACTGAGCTCATCGCCATAGCTATGGCTGCGAAGATAGGGCTTAGCAATCCTGTAGCTGCTATAGGGATAAAAGCTGTGTTATAAGCAAATGCCCAAAATAAATTCTGTTTAATCTTACTCATTGTCTTCCTGCTAAGCTGTATTGAGCTGACTACATCACGTAAATCATCCTTGATAAGCACTATTCCGGCTGTTTCTACTGCTACATCTGTCCCGCTTCCAAGTGCAATTCCTATATCTGCTTGAGCTAAAGCAGGCGCGTCATTTATCCCATCACCGACCATAGCAACAATCTTGCCTTCCCCTTGGAGTTCCTTGATTACCGAGGCTTTTTGACCAGGAAGTACTTCTGACACCACTTTCTTGATACCCAGTTGTTGACCTATTGCCTCCGCGGTCCTCTGGTTATCACCGGTGAGCATAATCACTTCTAGTCCCATTTCTTTCAGATCGTCCAACGCTTCTTGCGCATTATCTTTGACCGTGTCAGCTACAGCGATCAGGCCAGCTAAACTTCCATTAAGGGCGAGAAACATAGTTGTCTTTCCTTCGCGTTCCATATTCTGAATCTTTTTTTCTTGAGATTCTATGGCTATATTATTGTTCAGCATTATTTTTCTGTTGCCAAGTAGAATCTCTGTTTGATTGTGTCTTGCTTTTACACCTTGGCCTGGGACTGCTTCAAAGTTGGTAGAGTCTGAGATTTTGAATCCTTTTTCTTCTGCTTTTTGGACTATGGCTTCTCCAAGTGGATGCTCAGAACCTTTCTCTGCTATCGCAGCGTAACTAATTACATCTTCCTCGGTTTTGTTTGAAAGTGATATTACATTTGTTACTGACGGTACGCCTTTGGTTACAGTGCCAGTCTTGTCAAACACTATGGTCTGCAGTTTGTAGGTTTTCTCCAAATTTTCTCCACCCTTTATCAGAATCCCGTTTTCTGCTCCCTTTCCTGTTCCTACAATTATAGCGGCCGGTGTAGCAAGGCCTAACGCGCAGGGGCAAGCTATTATCAGAACTGCTACTAGAGCGGTGAAGCCTTGCAGAAATGAGCCAGCGTATAATGCCCATCCTGTGAACGCTGCAAGAGCAATTGTTATCACGATAGGTACGAAATAGCCCGAGACTTTATCGGCTATTCGCTCTATTGGTGCTCTGGCAGAAGACGCTTCTTCTACCAGTCTAACAATCTGTGCTAATGTGGTATCTGACCCAACCTTAGATGTCTGTATTTTAAGCATACCATTCTTGTTTATTGTTGCACCTATGACTTCGTCGCCGACTTTTTTATCCACAGGAATGCTCTCACCTGTGATCATTTTTTCGTCTACACTTGAGTACCCATCTATTACAATGCCATCGACAGGTATTTTTTCACCTGGTCGAACTATTACAGTCTCATTAACTGTGATCTCTTCTATAGGTACTTCGATCTCCTTTCCTTCCCTTATCACTTTAGCCATCTTAGGCTGTAAATCGAGTAGTTTTCTAACTGAATCAGACGCCTTCCTCTTCATTGAATGTTCAAGAAGTTTCCCTAGAAGTATGAAGCCTATGATAAGGGCCGCTGATTCAAAATACACACCTCTAGCATTTGGAGGTACTACATTCGGGAAGAAGGTAACTAGAGTACTGTAACCCCAAGCTGCAGATGTTCCAACAGATATGAGCGTATCCATATTGGATGAACGAGCCTTGATAGCATGAAAAAAGCCTATGTATAACTTTCTTCCAGCTATGAATTGAACAGGTGTTGCGAAGAGAAATAGCCAAACCTCTAAACTAAAAAATTGAGGTAAAAGTAGGACTAGTTGGTGAAGACCTAACATGTCAGCCATACTGAATAATGCAATAGGTATTCCAAGAATAAAGCTAAGAGCAGTCATACGCTTAAGGCTTTTTACCTCCATCTCAGGTTTAAGAAATGTATCCATGCAACTCTTAGCACAAAAATAGAAAGTGGTTCCTCTAACAGTTGCATGTAATGCTTCTGGGCTCTCATGAACGAACATTCCACATATAGGATCTTTAGCCAATCGCCTGCACCGTGTTTATTACTATCAAGTATGAACATTAACTTACCTGTTTACAAAAAACAATAAATCACAAGAGATCTTGTTAAATTCTTTCTGAACTAAACTTATAAACACATGATAGTTGTTATTCAATTTGTTCTTTAATACCCAACTCGTGTAGTGATAAATTATAAGATTCTACAACTTGTCGCCGGTCATCATCTGATCTTGGGGGTGCAACTTGGATTATACCTATACCGCTTTTTAAAATATTAACTTTGATCCTAGCATTATATTCAAAAGATATACCGAGCTTACTTTTTGTGATCAATCTATAGCCTAATACTTCAATTTTTTTGCCTAATAATGGAATTTCAATATCAATCTTATTTTTAGGTTTAATCACAAATGTACTTCTACCATCTCTTGCACATGTTTCTTCAATAGATGAAGCATTAATTATCTCACTATTTCCCTTTTCACTTCCACATGCTGAACATTCATCGACTCTAGTGATTGGAATTAAATCAAATGATAAGTTCGATAAATCCGCATACCAAAGCTTTCCAGCTAAATGTGGTTTTTTTCCCGTGATTATTCTAGTAGTTTCAGATACCTGAATGCTTGATATTAAGCCCAAAATTGACGGATGAACTCCAACAACTGCACATCTATCCATTCTATCATCATCTATACCAGGGTATATACATTCTAAGCAAGCTGTTTCTCCAGGGATAATTGTGAAAACATTACCTCTTAGTTCTAAAGCTCCTCCAAAAACATAAGGAATGCCTATATCAACACAGGCTCGATTTAGAATATATCTAGGAGCCATCCTATCTAAACCGTCGATTACAATGTCTGAATCGCCCAATACGTCATGAGCAATGGATGATGAGAAAGATTCTGGAATTGCCTCAATTTTTACATCTGGATTAAGCTTACTAAGTCTATTAAAAGCTGCCTCAACTTTTGGTAAACCAATATCTTCAGATGTATACAAATATTGTCTATGTAAATCTGATTTGGAAACAATGTCCCTATCGACGATTTTAAGGGATCCAACACCAAGACCCACTAATTGAAGAGCAGCTGGACAGCCCAACCCACCTATTCCAATTAAACTAACCTTCGCCTTTCTTAATGCTATTTGACCTTCTAACCCAATATCCTGTAAAGTAATTTGTCGTGCATATCGTTCTATCTCTTGGTCGTTTAGATTAGACAAGGTCACCCTAAATTGTCTAATACTTGTTTGATATGTGTTTCTACAAAAAGTATAGTATTATTATAGTTCTATCTATTAATTGAATCTTTTTTTAAAGTGAAGGCTTTGAAATTGATAAAATTAGAGAAGAACTTATGATATACCCAGTTAACATTTTTTTTATTATCTATTCTTCATCATCAATGGTAAAGATAAAGCGGGCTCCTTCAAAGTTCTCTTTACCAACTCTTTCCCAATTTATTTTATAACTCCAAGAGCCTTTTTTACCTAATATTTTGATGGTTTGGGGTAACGCGGAAAATAATTTTTCAACTTTCTCAGGATCCTTGGTCATAAGTACGCTTCTACGCCGTTTCATAAGGTATTTAACAGCAACATTGCGAGGAATGTGTCCCTCAACCTCTAATTTTTCAGAACCTATATCTATAATAAATTGACGTTTTCCCATAAAAAGAGGGTCATTGTTGATGTATTTAACTAACTTCAACGTATTTTGATGTAAATAAGGTCAATTTTGGTTTAATAACTTCAGTTCTATTCATGAATATTAGTATCTAATAAAATAATAATCATGTTTGGAAGAATAAGTACTATATTATTTATTGAGTCTAAAGTTGGAAAAATAATTCAATAAATGATGCTATTCTCAATAAAATAAATATCCTAATTCTATAAAAATACCTAGTTGGAAGAAGATTTTCTAAGATTCGAACTTAGATTGGTGAAGTTGGCGTATTTTTTTATCTCGGTCATTTAAATCTCTTTCAAGGTTGTCTAAAGCGGCATATAGTTTTTCGATCTTATTAATATCAACGCTAATCTCGCTCTTCTTTTTCATACCGTAGAAATATCAGTGAAAGTAGAATAAGAACATTTACTATTTTTATCTTCGTTTTTTTATTATTGTGTTATTTGGATCTAGATTGATCCATTCAATTGTGTAGCCTAATGCTTCTAAAAGTTCAATAGTGTTTTTAAAACCGAGAGACTCTATTTTTGTCTCATAGTCTGGGAGAGTAGCATTTGTTAATTCATCAATTTTCTTTTCCAAATTATTTAACTTACTTTTACTAATAAATTGGTCACCGATTATTCTATAATCTTTAATATCATCTCTCCGAAATTTTTCTCTTATCGATTCGACGGACATATTATATTCATTAGCAACCTCATCAATATTTTCTACATCCTTTGTTAGTTTTAATTTGATGTTTTGTAATAATTTTAATTCGCGATCTATGATGATCGATTCTATATTCTTTAGATATTCAATGATTGGTTTTATTGGAACTTTCTTTTTAAAAATGATAAGGGGTCCCTTAAAATTCTTAATTTTTGAACATCCTAAATTTTCATCTATTGCCACGATCATAGAAACATTACGTAATTGTTCGAGCTTTCTAATTTTCCTTTCTAGGTATTCTTGTGTCCAAAAACCCACAATTTCAAGATATACTTTGACACCTCTTCTTTCAAAACTAAAGTCAGGTATCATCACATGTTCTCCGACTGACAAAAGTTCAGGCTCTCTTTTCAACAACCAAGATGAATTATATGAGTTAAAGTCATTAGCAAATCTTTCTTCAAGGGAGCTATCATAAATTTTCCCACTCAATATTTCACTATAACTTTCACTAATTATTTCGGATATTTTACTATCTGATTCAAATTGATAAATTTTTGATTTTTTATTACTTAACACCTCTGCTTGTATCCACCATTCATCCGCAGATACTATTATTGGCACAATCTTAGCTAAAGTTGTTCCATATCGATCAGTCATCTTAAGTAATGATAGAGGTCCTTCCACTGTCACAACTGATTTTTCATCAACACGTTCAATGGAGTAAATCAGACCTAACTTTTTAATTGATCTGAAAATTTCTTTCCAATTACTTGAAGAAAAAAATTTCATCCTCAATGACTTAAAAATTAATGTTTGAATTAATGAGAGATTATATTGTTTAACAAGTTTTTTTGGTTCAATAGGCTCATATTTTTTTAAGATAAGCTCATCATCAATATCACAAAATAATGCTTTTTCAAGTTCTTCGGTTTTAACATTTATCTTGATTGCGACATTGTTGATTATTTGATTTCGATTTACTAGTGCTTCTAACCTTTTTTTACTTCCTTCTTCGAATACTTGCATTCTTGCTTCAACAGGGTTTATTATACTGTCAGCTTCAAATACACATCTTCTCTCAATAAGTTTTAAAAAACCTCTAACAAGTTTAAAATCAAATTCTTTATCCTCTAATAATTTGATTTTTAATAAGATTTCTTTTTTCTTTTTCCCAATATTACTCGAAAAAAAATCGGTTATTGTGTTGACTAATCTTAAGGTGTTTGGATCAAAAAGAGCATACATTGGTTGAATTTTACCTTGTGAGATTCTGGCTCTTAATAGATTAGATGGAAGCATTTTTTCACTCTCTAGATCTTTTTCTTTTCCAGCTTGTTCTCATTTCCGTGGTTTCTTTGGATACTAGCTCTATTAATTTTGATTTTTTGCGTCTATCCTTTCTTAATAAACGTCCTAATCTTTGGATGAACTCTCTTGAGCTTCCTGTACCACTTACAATTATTCCAAGAGATGCTTTAGGGACATCAATCCCTTCATCAAGAACCTTTGATGTAACTACGGTCCAAAATCGCCCATCTTTGAATCTGCTTAATATTTCATTTCGCTCATCTTTACTGGTTAAATAAGTGATATAGGGTAACAGAAACTGCTTCGAGATTCTGTGAACTAGTTGATTATGCTGTGTGAAGATAATGATCTGTTCGTTTAGATTAGATTTTAATATTTCTTTTAAAGCTTGAATTTTAGTTTCTGAGTTGAACGCAATTTCTAAAGCCTTATTTCTTGAGAGAAGAGCTTGTCTAGCAGATTTATCTCTGCCAGTTATCATAATAAATTTTCTGAAATCATGTGTATTAGTTAGTTTAATCTTACGTCTAATAAGAAAATCAGTGAATTGTTTAAAATACTGGTCATATTCTTTTTTTTCATGTTCACTTAAATCAACATTTATTCTTTCAAGTGAATATTCTGCAAGATAACTACCTGCCAAATCACTAGGTTGCAGCTTAAAAACTATTCCTCCTATTAACCTTGGAAGCTCATTATGGAGCATATCTTCTCTTTCGAAGGTTGCTGTAAGACCCATACGATATTGTGCAGTAAACATTTCCGCTATCTGCTTGTAACCTTCTGCGGGAAGATGGTGAACCTCGTCAAAAATTATTAATCCAAATCTGTTTCCTATTTCTCCAGCTCTAAGATATGCAGAATTATAAGTTGCTACAGTAACAGATTCTAGTTTATTAGTTCCTCCACCATAAACACCTATTTCAATATTGAAAGATTCGATAAGTTTTGTTCTCCATTGTTCAAGTAAGTCAAGAGTTGGGACGATAATTATGCTGGCTGTGTTTGCTTCTTCAATAGCTTTAATTGCAATAATCGTTTTACCAGATCCTGTAGGTAATACAATTGTACCCTTTTTTCCGGCCTTGATCCAATTCTGTAAAGCTTTATTCTGATATCCTCTTAGAGATATGTTTGATTTAAAATTAGGTGAAGGTATTAATTGTTGGACATTGTCATCAATTAATATTTTACTTTGATTAAGATACTCGATAATATCTCTGTAATATAAACCCTGACTTCTAAATGACTTTGTTCGATTATCCCAAAAAGAGTGAGGAACTCTAACATCGCCCTTTAAAATTAAACTACCCTTGTCAAATGATAGGGTAGGAGTTGACATGCTTATTAAACAAGTTTTATTGGTATATCAATTTATTGTATATCAAGTATTCAAATATTCCATTAATATTTCTAATAAAAATGCTGAAAATTTAAGATTTATTTAAAATAGATGAAAAAAGACATAAGTAAGTTATGTGCAAAGTAGTATAGTAATGAGGAGTTGTTAAGTATGATATCTAAAAAGATTGTTGAAGCGTTAAATGGTCAACTAAATGCTGAATTATATTCTTCCTACTTATATCTATCAATGTCCGCATATTTTGAGTCAACAATCTTTAAAGGATTTGCACATTGGATGAAACGTCAATCTGAAGAAGAAAACATACATACTTCAAAAATCTACGATTTTATCATAGCTCAGGGAGCAAGGGTAAATCTTACTGCAATAGAAAAACCAATCTCTGATTGGAAAACACCGTTAGCTGTATTCAAAGCGGGGTTGAATCATGAGAAGAAAGTAACAGGGTTAATTAATACTCTCATCGATAAATTAACGGGAGAAAAAGATTATGCTACTAATAACCTATTACAATGGTTTGCAACTGAACAAGTTGAAGAAGAAGATTCATTTAGTGAAATAGTGAAAACACTTACTCCCATAGAAAATGATGTTGATGAAATAATCAAAGTAGATAATCAGTTATCAAAACGATCTTAATCTAGTGTGAAGAAAATAAAAAGAGTGACCAAATATAATTAGAAAAAGATAAAGTAATATTATCATAGATTCCGATTATTTTAAATAAAACGGCCAACATATTAATGAAACATGAATATAAAGACAAAGTGTTACAAAATAGTTAATTAATTACCTTACCCAACAGTACAATTGCATATAATAGAAAAAATGAGTTTTTATCGATGATTAGTGAATTTGACGTTGTTATAATTGGAGGAGGAGTCAATGGTTGTGCTATAGCTAGAGAACTAAGCTCTCATTTCCATGGACGTTTTTGTTTAATCGAGAAAGAGAACTCAGTAGCTCTACATACCAGTGGAAGAAACAGCGGGGTTATACATTCAGGTATTAATCAGAAACCTGGAACCCTTAAAGCTAAACTTGTAGTCAAAGGAAATAGGATTATGCGGGAATATTGTAAGAAGAAAAGTATTCCTATGGAACAAGTTGGGACACTTGTCGTAGCTAACAATGATGAAGAAGTAAAAACTTTGAGAGAACTAGAGAGGCGTGCTAAAGAAAATGGTGTTCCATCAGTTTCAATAATCAGCTCAAACGATCTTAAAAAAATTGAGCCCAATATAGAAGGTGTCGAAGCTTTAATTTCGCCAACTGGTTCGATTGTTGATTCGAAAAAGCTCGTTGAAGCGTTAGCTTCCGACGCGTCAAATATGGGTGTAGATTTTTTTATGAATACAAAATTATTAGACGTCAAAGAATACCAAGATCATATTGATATATTTACAAATAACAAGACTTTTAGAACAAAATTCTTAGTAAATTGCGCAGGTCTTTACGCTGACAAAATAGCTCATGCTTTAGGAGTTGGAAAAGATTACATCATAATTCCATTTAGTGGAGGATATTATAAGCTAATTAACAAAAACGAAAATCTTATAAAAACAATGGTCTATTCAACTCCAAATCTAGAAGTACCATTTCTAGGAGTGCATTTCACAAAAATGGTAGATGGAGCTGTGTTTATTGGACCGAACGCATCGTTGGCGCCAGGACGGGAAGCATACAATCTGTCTAGTATTAATTTATTTGAGATGCTCGCATATCTATTTAACATTCGATTTCTCAGGCTTATCTTAAATCGAAGTTTCCTAAAAATGGCCTTAAGAGAATTATGGTTAACATTAAGCAGAGAAGCCTTTACAAATGATGCGCGAAAATTATTACCTCAAATTCAAACAAAAGGTTTAATGAAAATGCCTCCAGGAATTAGAGCGCAACTGGTTGACAAAAAAGGGAATCTTGTAGGAGATTTTGTTTATAAGTCAACTAAAAACTCTTACCATATATTAAACGCGGTTTCTCCAGCTTTCACAAGTTCAATGGCATTTGCTGAAAAAATAATTTCAGATTTACAACAAAATCAGCTAAGTTGGCTTCACAAAAAAGAAGAAAATTAAACATTTTTAATCTTCTTGAACGCCATAATTAGTTTAAATCAAACATGAATATTTAATAATCCATAGTTTATCTGTTGTTTTACATGCTTGAAAAGATTAAGACTGTGTTTTCAGAGGAAATTATCAATAAAGATAAAATAATAATTGTAATGTTTTATGCTACATATTGTGGGTATTGTAAATCTTTTGCACCTATCTTTGAAGAATATAGCCAAGATTACGACTTCGTTTTTGCAAAATCAGATATAACTAATGATGATAATCCTCTATGGAACGTTTACAAAATTGAGTTAGTACCAACATTAATAGCTTTTAAACAAGGAAAAGTCATAACTAGAAGAGATGCTTTACAAGGTATTGGATTAAATGAGGATAACATTAAATCACTTATTCAAGAAATCCAAAACAGTCTCTGAAATATTAATTAATCAATTATTTATCAAATGATTATCTACATCAACATTAAATTTATTTTGAAGAAATAAAGATATAGTAGGATGATAGCTCATTGAAGATAGGAGTAGTTTTCTCAGGAGGTAAAGATAGTACCCGAGCTATCTACGAAGCTCAAAAACAAGGAGATGAAGTATGTTGTCTTATTACCATCAGTCCAATTAGCTTAGATAGTTTCATGTTTCATTATCCAAATATAAAGTGGACTAATCTCCAAGCAAAAGCTATGAATATACCATTGATAAAACAACAAACACGTGGAGTAAAAGAAGATGAACTTAGAGATCTAAAATTTGCTATTAAAAAAGCTAAAGATAAACATGATATACAGGGAATATATACAGGAGCGGTAGCGAGCAGTTATCAGAAGATAAGATTTGAAAAAGTGGCTTCTGAACTTGAATTGAAATGTATTAGCCCATTGTGGAATTTAGACGGTGAAAAAATATTGAGAGATTTAGAGCAACTTGATTTTGAGGTAATCATTGTAAGTGTAGCAGCAGCGGGATTAGACAGTAAGTGGCTAGGCAGCTATATTAATTCAGAATCTATAGAAAAATTAATGCATATCCATAATAAATATGATATTAACCTTTCATTTGAGGGAGGAGAAGCAGAAACTTTTGTTTTAGATTGCCCCTTGTTTAATAGAAAAATTGAAATTCTAGAAGCTGAACGTATTTGGGAAAAAGAATCAGGAATATTTTTAATACATAAAGCAAGACTCAATTCAAAGGAAACTGTTAAAGATATAGTATCATAGATGGGTAATTAAGATGCTTGATAAATTAAGAGAAGGGCTTCGCGGAGCCATAATGAAGATTGTTGGAGCAACTACGATAGATGAACAAATTATCAAAGAATTTGCAAAGGATTTACAAAGAGCTTTGCTACAAGCAGACGTTAACGTTAAACAAGTACTTGAATTATCTTCAAAAGTTGAGAAAAGAGCTTTAGCTGAAGCTCCACCACCAGGTTTACCAAAGAAGGATTACATAGTTAAAATATTATACGAAGAGTTTTCCATTGTATTAGGTTTAGAATCTAAGATTGAGATACATGATGAGAAATCTACAATTATTTTGATGATGGGGATTCAAGGCTCTGGAAAAACCACTGTGACAGGGAAATTAGCACGATACCTACAAAAGAAAGGGTATGACGTAGGGGTAGTTTGCGCTGACACATTCCGGCCAGGAGCATTTTCTCAACTTTCATCGATCGCAGAAAAAATAAATGTAGAAATTTATGGCGATGAAAAATCAAAGGATGCGCCAAAAATAGCTGAAAAAGGAGTAGAATTCTTCAAAAAGAAAAATAAGAAAGTGATTATAGTTGATACTGCGGGTAGACATAAAGAAGAAAAAGAATTAATTGAGGAAATGCAGATCACATCAAAAAAGATTCATGAGGATATGACGATACTTGTAATAGATGGAACTATTGGACAAGCCTGTCTGTCTCAATCAGAAGCATTCCATAAAGTAGTACCAGTTGGAGGAATAATAATAACCAAATTGGATGGCGCTGCTAAGGGTGGTGGTGCTCTTGCCGCTGCAGCTGCAACAGGCGCAAAAATTTTATTCATAGGAACAGGTGAAAGAGTAGATGATTTAGAAGTTTTTTCACCGACAAGATTCGTTGGGAGACTACTTGGATTAGGAGATATACAAGCTCTGCTTGATAGGGTAAAAGATCTTGAAGCTGAAGCTGATGAGAAAAAAACGCAGAGAATAATGTCTGGAAAGATGACCATAGATGACTTATATTATCAATTTGAGCAGATGAAAAAAATGGGATCTATCCGTAAAATATTAGATCTTATACCCGGGTTTTCGCAAACTCAAATTCCAGATGATCAACTTGAGGGGCTAGATGAAAAACTAGATAAGTGGAGAAACATTATACAATCGATGAGTAAAGAAGAACGTATAAATCCTGAGATTATAAGTTCTTCAAGAATTAAAAGAATTTCTATAGGATCTGGAAATCAAGAGAAAGACACAAAGGAACTCTTAGTAAGATATAAACAAACTAAGGGTATGATGAAAGCGAGTAAAGGTAGAGCATTCAAGCAAGTCCTCAGGAAGCTTCAACAAAGTTGATAAACACAAAGAAAATACTAAAAAAGTATCCGTTATGTAAAATATGTCTAAGCCGACAAATTCAGAGCTCTACATCTTATACTACTAAATCTGAAAAATGTTGCATTTGCGGAGGAATAATGAAAGATGTTAAAGAAGTAGTAAAAGATGTGATAACAACTCTTAAAGATTATGAGTTCAAAACTTTCCAAGTAGGAGCATCTATTCCTACAAAATGGGTCGAGATGGAAGATGCTATTAGAGCTGAATTTAAACTTAAAGGAGGACATTCAATAAAAAGTGATTTAACACACAGAGTTAACCAAACCGTTTCTAATAAAATAAAGAAAAAGGTACAATATAATAAACCAGATGTTGTTGCAGTAATTGACTTAATATCAAATAAAATAATAATTAATCCTCGACCAATTTTTCTATTAGGTAAATATTTAAAGATAAAAAGAGGAGCATCACAAAAACAAAACACATGCAAAAAGTGTTTTGGAATTGGATGTCCAGATTGTGATTATTATGGTTTTTCAAAAGAAATGAGTGTAGAACAAATTCTGAATAAACATATCCTTTCAATATTTGATGGAAAGAAAACTACTTTTTCTTGGGTCGGAGGAGAAGATTCTAAAAGTCTAGTTTTGGGAAATGGAAGACCGTTCTACGTTGAAATTAATTCACCTAAAAAGACACATATAAATGACTCTAAAGATTTGAAGTATCTCTCGCATGGTATTAATCTAACTGAGTTAAAACCGACAACAAAAAAAAATCATGATACTCATTCTTTTAGAACAGAAATATTAGTAAGAGCTAAGTTTGAGAAGAAGATATCAAAAGAGAAATTAGAAAAAATTTCTAAAAAAATAACAGGTATGGAAGTAGAACAACCGTCTACAAAAAAACAAAAAATTTCTAAAAAGAAAATCTTTCTTTTCACAGTAAAATCGATGAGAGGAAAGAACGCTCAAATACATTTAATATGTGATGGTGGACTGGGCATACGTAGATTTATAGCCGGTGAAGGGATTGAAATATACCCAAATCTCCCAAATATTTTAGAAATGGAGATTAGTTTAGACGAGAATAAACCTTTTGATATATTAAATGTGGAAATGTTTTCTGAATCTTTTTAGATACAGTTGTTATGTATATATGTGAAGGGAGATGGCGACATATAAAGTTCCAGTAATACCTGGAGATGGTGTAGGACCTGAAGTTATTTCCGAAGGAAAAAAAGTTATAGACACAGTTAGTGAAGTTGATAGTTTTGAGGTTAACTGGATTGAATATCCATTTGGATCAGACCATTATTTAACGACAGGAGAGTTAATTAATGAAAATAGCTTAAAAGAACTTAAACAATATAGATCAATATATTTAGGTGCGTTAGGAGATCCAAGAGTAACACCTGGAGTTTTAGAACTTGGAATTCTGTTAAAGCTTCGATTCTATATGGATGAATACATTAATCTTAGACCTGTTAAACTTTTTGAGGGAGTTCCAACACCACTTCAAGGGAAAACTGAGAAAGATGTCAATTTTACGGTTGTACGTGAAAATACTGAAGATTTCTACATAGGTATAGGATCAAAAATTAATAAAGGAAAAAGTAAAGAAGTGCATAACTTATTTAGAGAACTTTATACAATAAAATTCAATTTAGACATAGAAACGGACACTGATGAAATAGCATATCAAATAGGAGTTATAAGTCAAAAAGGAGCTGAGAGAGTTATTAAATATGCTTTTGATCTGGCAACTAAAACAAATCAAAACAAAGTTACATCTGTAGATAAAGCAAATGTTTTAACCCATTCTTATGGTCTATGGAGAAAAGTGTTTTCTCAAATTTCAACTAACTATTCAGATATAGAAACGGAGAGCATTTTTGTTGACGCAGCTGCTATGTGGTTTGTTAAGAATCCTGAGTGGTTTAAAGTAATAGTGACACCCAATCTTTTTGGTGACATTCTGACAGATTTAGGGGCGATGATTCAGGGAGGGTTAGGAGTTGCACCTGGAGGTAACATTAATCCTGGTGGAACATCTACATTTGAACCTATTCATGGGTCAGCTCCCAAGTATAAAGGGAAAGAGCAGATTAATCCTATAGCAACCATCTTAGCTGGGAGTATGCTTTTAGATAATCTAGGGCTTAATAAATCTGCAAATAAAATTGAAGAAGCAGTAAAACAAGTTCTTAGAGAGGGGAAAGTTAAGACACCTGATTTGGGTGGAAGATCTAAGACAAGCGAAGTAAGTGACGCAGTTATTTCTAATATTAGAAACTCATAGGAAAATATTAGATTTAGTTTCTCTTATTTGCCTTTTTTAATAAATAATTTGTTGATTCCGTTGAGAAGGGCTTCAACACTTGAGACTACAATATCTTCTCCAGTACTACGTGCTGAAGCAAAATTTCCTTTATTGTCTCCGACTTTAACAAGAACTTCAGACAAAGCTTCTGATCCCCCTGTTAAGGCTTCAAGTCGGTATTCTGTAAGAGAAATTTTAGCTATTTCTTCAGTAATTTTATGTATTGCTTTTACAGCTGCATCTACTGGTCCGACACCTGTTTCGGAAGCTACATAAATTTGGCCTTCAAGATCTATCTTTACTGACGCAGTAGGAACAACATTTGTTCCGGTCATCACTGAGAAATCAATTAATTTCACCTTTTTTTTACTTTCAACAGGGTTTTCAACTATAGATCTAGATAATGCTTCAATATCTGAATCAGTTAAGGATCTTCCTTTATCACCCATTTCCTTAATTTGATTCATGATAATTTTAAGTTGTTCATCTGTGGGGGAGAAGCCAAGTTCATTAAGTTGAGATTTTATTCCATGAGTACCAGCATGTTTTCCTGCTTGAATCCACCTTCTTCGTCCTACAAGGTCTGGGTCGATAGGTTCGTAAGTAGTAGGCATGGATAATACACCATGGGTGTGAATGCCTGATTCATGACCGAAAGCATTGTCGCCTACAATAGCTTTGTTTGGTTGAACTACGACACCCGTCAGTTTTGATACGAGCCTGCTGGTTTCATAGATAAGCTTTGTATTTATTTTTGTTTTCTTTGAATAAAAACAATGAAGAGCCATAACGACTTCTTCTAATGATGCGTTCCCTGCTCTTTCACCTATACCATTGACAGTAGCATGAATTTGTGATGCTCCAGCTTCAACAGCCGCAAGAGAATTTGCAACTGCTAGACCAAAATCATTATGGCAGTGAATAGCTATAGGTGTTTTAATAACAGATTTTATCTCTTTTACTAAGGAACTCATTTTTGATGGAGTTGCTACACCAACTGTGTCAGGAATGTTTATTCGATCAGCGCCTGCATTTACTACTTCCTTAAGAAATTTTTTTAGAAAATGTGGATCTGAACGAGTAGCGTCTTCAGCTGAAAATTCTACAGTTACTCCATGTTTTTTAGCATATTCAACTCCAGTAATTGCGTTCTTTAGAGCTTTAGCTTTAGTGATTTTTAGCTTATGTTTAAGATGTATATCAGATGTTGCTATAAATAAGTGAATACTTTCTACATCGCACGCTAGGGCTACATCTATATCTTTTTTGTCAACTCTAGCTAAGGCACATATTTCGGCGTTCAAACCTGCTTTAGCAATAGATTTGACAGATTTGCGTTCTCCGCGTGAAGTTATTGGAAAACCAGCTTCTATAGCGTCTACACCAAGTGTATCAAGTCGTCTTGCAATCTCTAATTTCTCATCTACGGTTAGAGAGACTCCGGGTGTCTGTTCTCCATCACGGAGAGTGGTATCGAATATTCGAATATGTTGATTTGTTTGTTTGGGTATCGTATTTACCCCCGTTGTAGAGCTGTAATGCCTGTTCGAGATATGTCACGTATGCCAAAACTTGATACTAGTTTAATGAAAGAATCAATTTTAGTTGGATCACCCGTAATTTCAACTGTTATGGTTTCATTTGATACGTCAACGATTCTACACCTATATATTTGGGAGAAATTCAGCACATCTACTCTAGTTTTTTGATCTAAAACATTTAACTTGATCAAAGCTAGTTCTCTTACTACAGATGTTTGTTGTTCAAGTAAAGTTATTTTTACAACATCTATAAGTTTACCAAGTTGCTTTATTAGTTGTTCAACTGTTAATTCATCACCGTTTACAACTATGGTCATTTTGGCAAGTCCGGGTTTCTCTGTGCGCCCCACGGTTATACTTTCTATATTGAAGCCTCTTCGTCTAAACATGTTTGAGGCTCTAAAAAGTACTCCCGGTTTGTTTTCAACGATAGTAGAAAGTATGTAAAGATCGCCCATGATTTTATCTTATATCCTGTGAACTATATAATATGTCTTTTAGTCCTTTTCCTGGAGGTACAAACGGATATACATCTTCGTCAGGGGAAACAGGGATGTCGATTACTGTAGGTACTTCGTTTCGTAACCCAGAACGTAAAGCTTTTTCTACTTCTTTAATAGATTGAGCTCTTATTCCTTCAGCTCCATAAGATTCAGCTAACTTTACGAAGTCAGGAGTATTTTTAAATTTAATAGCTGAATATCTTTTATCATAAAACAATCTTTGCCATTGTTCAACCAAGCCTAGAGATCTATTGTTTAATATAGCTACAATGATTGGTATTTTTTCTTCGACGCATACTGCCAACGAATTTTCGGTCATGCAGAAACTTCCATCTCCGGCAAGATCAACTACAGGAACATCTGGTTTTGCAACTTTAGCTCCAATAGCAGCTGGAAAACCGAAACCCATTGTACCTAAACCTGTAGAGGTAATCCATGTTCGTGGTTTAATAACTTTATAATGCAATTCTGCAAACATCTGATGTTTTCCAACTTCAGTTGCAAGTATGCCTTCAGGAGGTAAAATTTCGCGGATTTTTTTAATAATTTTAATAGTTTTTAGATTGGCCCAGTCCAAATCTTTGTTGTTCTTTAGTTCGTCTCTTACTTCATTAATTCTTTTTAACCACAGTGAGCCCCTTTTTCTTTTGATTTTAAGTCTTAAAGATTCATATATTTGAGTTAATGCAATTTTGGCGTCTCCAACTATAGGTAATTGTACCTGTTTATTTTTTCCGATCTCTGAAGGATCAATATCTATATGAATTATTTTTGCGTCTGGACAAAATTTGTTAAATAGTCCAGTAGTTCTATCGGAAAATCTTACTCCGACAGCTAAAACACAATCAGCTTCACAAATTAATTTATTTCCCTCTGGAGTACCATGCATTCCAATTGGACCTAAAGATAATGGATGATTCTCTGGAAAACTTCCTTTTCCGATTAAAGTAGTTACTACTGGAACTAAAAGAAGTTCAACAATGCTCTGAAGTGACTCTGACGCATTACATAAAATGACTCCGCCTCCAGACAAAATAATTGGTTTTTCAGCGTTTAAGAGAAGAGCAGCTGCCCGTTCAATTTGTAGATGATGAGGCTCAATTGCAGGTTTGTATCCTCTAATGACAACTTTTTCTGGAAATTTAATATTTGTTTTCTCTTGTTGAACATCTTTTGGTATATCGATTATAACTGGACCAGGTCTGCCAGTGGAAGCTATATGAAATGCTTTCTTTAAATCATAAGGAATTTCAGCTGAATTCATTGGTTGGAAAGTATATTTTGTTATCGCAGTTGTTATCCCGATAATATCAGTTTCTTGGAATGAGTCCTTGCCAATAAGAGATTTTGCAACTTGGCCTGTTATAGCAATAATTGGAGACGAGTCAGCGTAAGCAGTAGCTATACCTGTAACAAGATTTGTTGCTCCTGGACCAGAAGTTGCAAAGCAAACTCCAACTTTCCCACTTGCTCGAGCATAACCATCGGCCATATGAGCTGCAGATTGCTCATGTCTACAAAGTATATGACGTATATCACTATTATAGAGTTCATCATATATAGGAAGAGTTGCACCTCCGGGTATACCAAAGATATTTGATACACCTTCACGCTTTAATGATTTCATTAAAGCTTTAGCGCCAATCATTTCAACCAAAATACTAAATCATCTTCATATAACAACAAATTTACATTTGAATCTTTGGGTATGAGTTTATAGCACTACCAAGAGGGATAGCTGGGCAGATATTAGTCTGAGAACTAGGCAAGTGTAGACCAGACTTTCTTTGAATGTGCAAATTATTCCCTGCATTATGCATTAGGTTTAGGTTTTAAGTTTTTAAGTTTTATTTTTTTTAATTTTTTATTTTATTATTGTAATTAATGAATGATATATATTAAACAAGTTACTTGGATATTTGCTACTTTTTTTCCGTAACTGATAAAAAAGACCGCGTTTCAATATAGAATCACTTTGAGGAGCGATGTTATTAAAAAAGGGTTTGATAGGGCCCCGCATAGAAGTCTTTTAAAGGCGTTGGGACTTGTTGATAGTGATTTAGAAAAACCGTTTATAGGGATTGCTAATTCATTTGTAGAAATAGTTCCAGGCCATAGTCATTTACATGAACTCGGTAAGATTGTGAAGCAAGGAGTAAGAGAAGCAGGTGGTATGCCTTTTGAGTTTAACACAATAGCTGTAGATGATGGGATTGCTATGGGTCACTTGGGGATGAGATATTCCCTCCCAAGCAGGGAATTGATTGCTGATTCGATAGAAACAATGGTTCAAGCACATTGTTTTGATGGACTTGTTTGCATAACTAATTGTGATAAAATTGTTCCTGGAATGCTTATGGGTGCAGTACGAGTTAACATACCGACTATTATTGTTAGTGGAGGACCAATGCTAGCTGGGAAGACATCTAAAGACAAAGTGATTGATCTTTCTTCTGTGTTTGAAGCGGTTGGTTCTCACCAGGCTGGACTAATAACAGATTCTGAATTCAAAGAAATAGAGGATTTAGCTTGTCCAAGTTGTGGTTCCTGTTCCGGTCTTTTCACTGCAAACTCAATGAATTGTTTGTGTGAAGCCTTGGGTATATCTTTACCAGGTAATGGAACTATACTTGCGGTTTCTCCGGATAGAATTAAACTTGCTAAAAAAGCTGGACAGAGTATCCTTAGATTAATTGATCTAGATTTGAAACCTAGGGACATTATCACAATGGAATCTATAGACAATGCTATGATTTTAGATATGGCAATGGGTGGATCAACTAACACAGTATTACATCTCTTGGCCGTTGCTAAAGAATCAGGAATAGAATATTCATTAAAGAGAGTTGATGATCTAACTGGAAAAGTACCTCAGATATGTAAAGTTAGTCCAGCGTCACAATATCACATGGAAGATGTGGATAGAGCAGGCGGAGTAAGCGCTATTCTCAAAGAGATAAGTAAAAAAAATATTCTACAATTAGATCAGGTCACTGTTACTACTGAAACCCTTGCAAATAACATTAGAAATTCTGAAGTAAAAGATAAATTAGTAATTCATTCTATAGATAATCCATATCGGTCTAATGGAGGGCTTGCTGTTTTTTACGGAAATTTAGCTCCTGAGGGAGCTTTACTTAAAATTGGAGCAGTGGAATCAGACATTATCCATACAGGTAAATCGGTTATTTTTAATTCACAAGACTCAGCTATCAAAGGAATTAAATCAGGTTTAATTAAAAAAGGTGATGTTGTAGTTATTAGATATGAGGGACCAAAAGGTGGTCCAGGAATGCCAGAGATGTTAGCACCGACAGCTATGATTGTAGGACAGGGACTTGGTAAGGATGTTGCACTTCTGACTGATGGAAGATTTTCAGGGGCAACTAGAGGGATTTGTATTGGACATATTTCACCAGAAGCCGCACTAGGAGGCCCAATAGGATTTCTTGAAGAGGGGGACATAATAACAATAGATTTGCCTAAAAGAAAAGTTGATGTAAAAATTTCCAGTGAAGAACTTGAAGATAGGAGAAAAAGATGGGTTGCACCAAATCCGAAAATTTCAACAGGATATCTTGCAAGGTATACAAAGTTTGTTTCTTCGGCTAGTAATGGAGCGGTACTGCAATAATATATCTATTATTAGAATTCCGATAAAAAATTAGTTAGATAGCGAAAAATTTAAATCTAAACACTTAAACTGGAACTTCAAATAGGTGAAAAGCGAATCGATTCAACCATTGAAGTTCTTGACACAACATTAAGAGATGGATCTCAAAGTTACGGTGTATCATTTTCTCTTCAAGATAAATTAAGTATAGTCAAAAGACTTGACCAAACTGGAATTCAATATATAGAAGGAGGTTGGCCTGGATCAAATCCTAAAGATGTAAGTTTCTTTAAAAAAGCTAAGAAACTTAAACTAGACAATTCTGAAATAGTTGCATTTTCTAGTACAAAACATAAAAAAAACTCAGTAACTAAAGACTTGGCACTGAATTCTATAATAGAAGCAGAAGTAGAAACTGCTGTGATTTTTGGAAAAACCTGGAAACTTCATATTGATAAGGTCTTAAACTTAAGCATTAAAGATAATATCAGGATAATAGAAGAATCTATTTC
>CAYNJB010000002.1:0-28507 GCA_964397515.1 uncultured Nitrosopumilales archaeon
TCCTTGCTTAGCTCCTTGGCTTTTAGTTAGGGATGTACCTGTTACACGCGCAGTAAGTTAATGGTACTAATGATAATGCTTATTAATTCGACTTTTTTTAGTGGATATACTATATTATAAGGTGCAATTGATAAAATGTCTACAACCGCAATACCTGCAGTAACATCATCAGGTCAACCTGTCCTGATTTTAAAAGAAGGATCCTCACAATCGAGAGGACGCGAGGCTCAAAAAAATAACATTATGGCCTCAAAGCTTGTCGCTGAAATTGTGAAGAGTTCACTAGGCCCAAGAGGTATGGATAAGATGCTTCTTGATGGAATGGGTGATGTAACCATAACAAATGATGGTGCAACAATTCTTAAAGAAATTGATGTTCAACATCCTGCAGCTAAAATGTTAGTCGAGATAGCTAAGGCTACTGACACCGAAGTCGGAGACGGTACTACTTCCGCAGTAATTTTTGCAGGCTCTCTTCTTGTAAACGCGGAGGAGCTAATTTCGAACGAAGTTCATCCAACGGTTATTGTTGACGGATATCGTAAAGCATCAACTCAGGCGCTAAAAATTCTTGATGAAATTTCAATTAAAGTACCATCTGACGATAAAACTTGGCTAACAAAAATTGCTAATACAAGTATGGCAACAAAATTAGTATCCAAACAATCAAATTTGTTATCTAACATAGTTGTAGATGCATTACTACAAGTAGCTGAGAAAAAGGGTGAAAAATACACCGTTGACATTGATGATATAAAAGTCGAGAAAAAAGCAGGTGGCTCCATAAAAGACACCAGTTTGATTAAGGGAATCGTTCTTGACAAGGAAATTGTACATTCAGCTATGCCTAAGCGAATCGAAGGCGCTAAAATTGCATTACTTAACTCTCCATTAGAAATAGAGAAGACCGAATTTGATGCGAAGATCAATATTAACAATCCCGACCAAATCAAAAGTTTTCTTGATGAAGAAAATAAACTACTTAAAGATATGGTGGATAAAGTAATTAATTCTGGCGCAAACGTTGTAGTTTGTCAAAAAGGTATAGACGACGTAGCCCAACATTACTTAGCCAAAGCCAACATACTAGCTGTACGACGCGTAAAACAAAGTGACGTTGATAAACTTGCAAAAGCTACAAACGCTCGGATAGTAACAAATCTTGATGATCTAGATAATCAAGATATAGGTGAAGCTAGCCTAGTTGAAGAAAGGAAGATTGAAGATGACAAATGGGTTTATGTTGAAGGATGTAAAAATCCAAAAGCTGTAACCCTGTTAATCAGAGGTGGAACTCAGAGAATTGTAGATGAAGCAGACAGATCAGTTCATGATGCTATTATGGTAGTCAAAGATGTAATGGAAAAACCTGCTGTTGTTGCTGGCGGTGGATCTGCCGAAGCTCATCTTGCCCATAAATTACGGGAATGGGCTGACACATGTACAGGAAGAGAACAACTCGCAGTACAAAAATTTGCAGATGCTCTGGAGACAATCCCTTTGACATTAGCTGAAAATGCAGGACTTGACCCCATAGATGTCCAAGTAGAATTACGAGCTACCCAAAGTCAAGGAAAAACATGGTCTGGAGTAGCTGTACTTGAAGGGAAAGTAGGTGATCTATCAGAACTAAATGTATTTGAGCCCGCAGCGGTTAAAGCTCAGATCATAAAATCAGCTACTGAATCCGCGTCAATGATTCTCCGCATCGATGATGTTATAGCCAGCACTAAGACTAAAGCTCCACCAGGACCTCCTGGCGGTATGGGCGGCATGGGCGGTATGCCTGGTATGGGCGGCATGGGCGGTATGCCTGGTATGGGCGGCATGGGTGATTATTAACCCACCCCATTCTTTTTTTGATAATAATCATTAATTTTTTTAGAAAGATCTGCACAATCATAATACTAAAAAAAAACAACAGTTTGTACCTCTATCTCTAACTCATTTTAAATAATGAGTCTCAATTTTATCTAAAAGGGAAACATTTTAAAAATTAATCATCTCTAGGATATAATGTACACAATATCTCATCCAAAGGATAAGAAAAAAAATGTCTCACAATGATGATAAAAGAAGAATAATTGGAGTTACAGGAACACCTGGTACAGGTAAAAAAACTATAAGCCGTATCTTAGCGTCATTAATGTCTATAAGACATATCGATCTAAATACTATTGCGCTGAATGGGAATACAATTATGGGTGAAGACGAACATGGATTTATTGCATCAACAACTAAACTTAGAAAACTAGTTAAACCAATTCTAAATGCTAAGGACCTAATTTTATCTGGTCATCTACTTCCATCTGTTTTGAAAAAAAACGAGGTTGATTTTGTTTTCATTCTAAGATGCGAACCTGAGACTCTCAAGCTCCGCTTGATTAGACGAGGATACAAACCAGAAAAATTGTTACAGAATATTGGCGCTGAAGTTCTTGGTGTAATATATGCTGAAACTCTAAATTGTTTTGGTTATAATAAGATCAGTGAACATAATACAACCTCGGAAAACCCTGAGAAAATTGCTGAAAATATTGTAAATATATGTGAAGGCAAATCTAATCTAATCTCACCATCAATTGATTGGCTTTCCTCAACTATAGATAAAAGTACGCTGCAGAGATATTTTGGATAGGCAATAAACAAAGAATGCACAGCATTATTCTAGTTAAAAAAAAGTTTCTTAATTTAACTATACGGAATATGCTTCTAGTATACTATCATGTTTTCCAATATGTATTCCCCAATGATTGAATAATTCTTCTATTTGGAAAATTTAAATGTTAGAGCTCAATTATTTTAATTGATCGATATCTTTATAGGTTTTCCATCAATTTCAGCGTCCGACCAATCATTATTAATTTGAGTTTTACTTACTATTTCAACCCTCTTAACTCTTACTAAGTATGTTAATTCCTTAATTCTTGGCTTGATTAGTTCTACCCACTCATCATCTAGATTAGAAATTTGAGCTAATTCTAGGATTTCTGTTGGTTCGTAATTCTTATCTTTTCTTAGTGCTTGCAGTCTTCTAGCTAAATCTCTTAGTATTCCTTCAGATATTAGCTCATTATCTCGATCAACAAATAATAAAGCCATAATATCCTCATTTTTAGCTTGAATATAGCCAGGTTCTGGTTTATATTCAAAAATGAGCTCATCTTTATGAATTTCAAAATCTTGTTCCAGTAATTTTATTTTAAGAAATCCCATTTCTTTGATATCCTTATAGATTAGATTTGTATCAGATTGTTCTAGATACTTCTGTAACATTTGTATTTTATTCTTTAGTTTACGGCCTAAAACGTCTAGTTTTGGTAATATTTGGATCCTTAAAGGTGCATTATCTAAACTTGATAGTACTTCAATCTTCTTAATATTTGTCATTTCTTGAAGCAGATTAATATGTTTTGAAGCGGAAGTAAAAATCATGTCTTTTGCAATAATAACCGCTTTTTTTAGAGGCCAACGTCTCTTAATTCTAGCTGACATTCTTGCATTATTCATAATAGTTACTAACTGTTTTAAACAGTCAAATTCTTCCTCAATCTGATTATCTATTAGCTCTTCTTTGGTCTTGGGCCAATTCTCAAGCATAATTGAAGATTTATCTTTAGACATACCTTTTTGATGCAGGTATTCTGTAAGAAACGGTGAAGCAGGATGAAGTAGAACATTCACAGTTTTCAACGCTTCGTGCAGAACTGAATATATGGCCAATCTGCCGTCTTTTGTATCAGGGTTATCGTCCCAAATTATTGTTCTCGTCATTGGGATAAATGTTTGACTTAAATCCTCTATTAGAAACTGCTCTATTGACCTTAATCCCTCATGATATCTGCATCTCTCATAGCTTACAGTAACTTTCTGGATTAAGGTTTGCAATTTTGATAGTATCCATAAATATGTCGGTGTGAATAATTTATTCTCCTTAACCCAATCTAAAGTGTGCGTTAAGCTGTTAAATTTGTCATAATGGCTGTTTTGCTGGAAGTATAAGTGGATGTGGTAAAGAGTATTGAGTACCTGAAATGATCTTGTTCTAAGTTCTTCTGAGCTATAATTTATGCTTTCAAGTGGACTTGTTTTCCACAGTAAGTAGAAACGGAGGGCGTCAACAGAAAGTTCGCTTAACACAGTCATTCCATCAACAACATTTCCTATACTCTTACTCATTTTGTTACCTTTTGAATCTAATACATGTCCTTGAAAGAGAAACGATTTGAACGGCGCAATAGGTTTTCCTTTTAAAATCACATTCTCAATTAACAGAGTATATGCCCATCCTCTTGTCTGATCAATTCCCTCAGTTAGGAATGAAGCTGGTATTAACTCCGCACTTTCATCATCTTTGAAACCTGCATAAGACGAAGCGCCACTGTTATGCCATGTGTCGAGAACAAAAGATTCCCTAATTGAACGCCCTCCACATTTTGGACATTTAGTTATCACACGGTCAATCCATGGTCGATGAAGCTCAAATTTATCACCGTCTGGTAATTCTATTGAATTTTCAATAATGTCTTTTCTGCTAAATAATCCCTCTTTATGATTACATTTAGTGCACACCCAAATAGGTAGTGGTGCTCCCCATATTCTTTCTCTGGATATGCACCAAGGTATTTTCTCCTTGACGATTTCTATAAATCTGTTTTTAGGGGGTTCATAGAAATATTCTACTTTTGAGGCTGCTTCAACAGCTAGATCTCCAAGTTTATCCACCCAATAAAAATACTCTCTCCTTGCAAGCCACACCACTTTATGATGAGATCTCCAACAAGTTGGGTATTGGTGCGTAATTTTTCCGAGTTTAAGAAGTGCACCTTTTGAATCAAGCAACTCCGATACTTTTTGATCTGTATCCCTAACAAAAAATCCGTTAAATATTCCTGCTTCTTTTGTAAATCTTACCTGATCGTCTATTGGGTTAAATATTGGTATTTTCCTTTTATTCGCAGTATCAAAATCTTCCTCTCCGTTTGCAGGGGACATATGAACTATTCCAGTGCCAGTTGTTATGTCTACAAACTTCTCTGCTACAACAATATGTGTTCTTGGATCTTTTTGAAGTGCTTGTTGTCCTGAAATAACTTCTGCTAAAGGATGGATATAATGCAGTCCTTCGAGTTCTCTGCCATAAACTGTTCTCTGAACATTGTATTTTTCAACTTTAAGTTCTTTCATTAGTTCAATTAATCTTTCTTTCCCTACTATCCATGTTTCATCGTTCACTTTAATGTATACATATTCTGCTTCAGGGCTCACACCGACCATTTCATCTGTAATAACTGTAAATGGCATTGTTGTCCATAAGATGAGGTATGCATCATTATTTACAATCTTTACTTTATAAAATAGTGATGGGTCTTCAACCATCTCATATCCTTGGCTTACTTCAGCATGACTTAATGAGGTTTGACAGCTAGGGCAATATGCCACAACTTTGAACCCTTCACCAAGTAATCCTTTTTTTGATGCTGCCTTAAGTATTTTCCACTCTCTCTCGATATAGTCATCTTTGTAAGTCCAATATGCTTTGTTATAATCAAATGACATTCCAAGTAATTTATCTGTTTTTCGCCATTTTTCATAATATTTATTTACTAAATTCTTACAAGCTTTTACTAATGCTTCTTCGCCTATAACTTTGAGGTTATCTGTCTTGCTCCCTGTAAGTCCAACTTCTTTTTCTGCCTGTAGCTCAACTGGGAGTCCTTGAGTATCCCAGCCTGCTCTAAATATGATTCGTTGTTTATTTAATGTTGAAAACCGATACCATAAATCTTTGATTATGCGTCCACGAATATGTCCTATATGTGGTTCTCCATTCAAGGTTGGCGGTCCTTCAACGTATCCTGTTGGTTTAATTTTCTTAAGTTCTTCTTCTAAAAGATGTGGTAAATCAATAGATTCCCAATGTTCTCTTATTACTCCTTCGATTTTTTTAAGTTCTAACTTTCCTTGCAATGCTGAGTCAGTATTTGGATTTTCAGTCATCTTGATGCGCACCTTTTAGCATCTATAAGGGCTAACCTCAATGAGTTAAAGGCTTAGCTGAATCAGCGATATTTCTATATATTACACACCTTTGAAAAGGCGTTCTGCAAAAAAAGTTGGCAATCCGGATGATATTATTTTCTGAGCGGCTTTTTTTACATCATATTTTATTCTTCTATGCTCAATTTCTAATTTTCCACTTTCTTTTTTTAAGATCGCGTAGCTCGCTTCAGGAACTCCTGATCTTGGTTGTCCGATTGACCCCGGATTAAAGATTAACCCATCTAGAGCCCGCCAAAGAAATGGTTTATGGGTATGTCCTAATCCAATTATTTGAGTTTTTTCGGTTTTAAGAAAATTTTTGAAAGTACTTTCTTCGGTATCTTGGTAAATATATTCATAAAGTGGATTTATTGGGCTTCCATGCGTTATCATAATATTATTGGAATCCACGTAAAAATACATCTTCTTCCGTAAACTTGTGAGAAAACTCCGGTTTTAACTCGATATGATTCTGCGCGTCCAGTTTATTGCGTTCGCAGCCAAGTGATTGAACCATGATGAATCAGATGTAGTTACGGCATAATCATGATTGCCTAAAATACATCCCGCAGTTTTCTTTTTTACCCAAGATATTGTCTCATTCGGATCTGCACCATATCCTACAATATCTCCTAAGCAGTAAATCGGTGCTTTAGGCGCATCTTTGGAAAAAGCTTCTAAGGCCTCAAGATTACTGTGAATATCTGAGATGAATATTGCTAATATCATAATTATACATTTGTATTACTTTTCATCAAATCTATCTGTTAGGTGTTGATGTTATTGTAGGTATCTTCACTCGTAAGATGTGAGTTCCTTCTTCTGGATATGATATGTTCTGAACGATAGAAAGCGGGGTCTCATTTCTTTTCAATAATCCAGCAATAGCAAACATCCACACAGAGTCTGGTATTCCACTTCCTGATCTTGGTGATTCTACGTTCAGAAGATTTGTATTGGGATCATATTTTACTGCCCCTCCTTCACCTAAGTTTTGTGTCAGAAAAGCGGTTAGGATAGGAATAGTGGCTTCAGATGGTTCTTTAAAGAGTCTTACATTGCACGATTCTTCAATTTCTTCGATTAATTTTAATCCAATTACTTCAAGCATTTTTTCGTCATATATAGCGGATGAGACAGCTCTGACGAACGCATTATTTACTTTTTCAGCGTTTAGAAGATTTAATATATCTTCATTTCCTTTTAGTGGGAAAATAGACAATAGATTTCTTATCGGGATTGATGTTTCCCAAACATGATTAAAAAGTGTGTCTTTCAAAATAGTGTTGAGATCCATAGCCGGTATAAAAAGTCCTTTTCCTGTTACTTTATCGACTATCATTGCATTACTATCATCAAATAAGAATACATTATATTTTATATCATGTTTGCCAATTCTTACCTCTGTAATACCAGGCAATATCAAATCTAAATCCGTATCCGTATCAATAGGTAACCTAACAACTTTTACATCTACATCTGCTGCAAGTGCATTAAGAAGTGCATCACGTGATGCCTCAAGTAATCTATATCCCCAGCTATCCACTATGCACCTTACTGAAACTTTTGATGAGGCAATCATTTCCGGTATTCTCTTTGAAAGTACTTTAGGTCCCATAGTAAAATATCTGGATTCTATGACATCAATTGGTTTCCTCACTTCTTCTCCTAGTTTCCGTAGATTTATCACTGTTTTTTTCATTGATTTCACCTTTTTTTCTTGTTGTAATACTGCCTTTTCAAGAGTCTCTTCTGGAGGTAAACTCTTGCACTTTACTGGTTTTCCTGGTATTATCTCAGCTAATTTTTTCCTTGCAAGCGATTTGATTGTAGAATAGGCCTTAGTTCTAGGAATTTGGGCTTGATAAGCTAATTCACTAATTAAAAGTGAACCATGCTTCAGCATTGCTATATATGCCCTTGCCTCATATTCACTTAATCCAAATCCCTCCAAAGCTGAAGGAAAGTCTAAACTATCTTCCCTCATGTCACCTTAACACCTGTCACCATAGTGACACTATCTAGTGGAACATTGGCGATAAAAAACTAAGTTGATAAAGTTAAACCTAGTGCTTAAAAATGGCCGAATTCGTTAACAAATGGAATAAACCCCAATCAAGTGGTGGCAGTATAGGTGATCGTTTCCGTGAAGCGGTCAGACCTGCAGGACCACTGAAACCCAGACTAGAACAAGCTGTTCGACAAATCCAGATACAGACTGCGAAACTAGACACAACATCAACAAAGCTTAAGGATCGTGATCAATCTATTTTCTCTAGAGTAGTATCCGCAATCCAAAAACATGACATGCAACATGCATCAGTCTTTGCAAATGAACTTGCAGAAATACGTAAAATGAATAAAATGATTACATCTGCAAAGCTTGCATTAGAGCAAATCGTCTTAAGACTCAACACTGTAACAGAACTTGGCGACATAGTCGTAACACTCGCCCCTGCAATGGGTGTGATAAGGAACGTCAAAAGTGGATTAATTAATGTCCTACCAGAAGCAGAATCTGAAATCGGAGAAATTAGCGGTTTGCTAAGTAGCATACTTGTAGACGCAGGACAACTTGGCTCAGGAACCATTAACTTCGAAGCAGCAAATGAAGATGCTGACAAGATTCTAGCTGAGGCATCCGCTGTCGCTGAAGAAAAAATGCGCGACAAATTCCCAGACTTACCGGGCGGAGTCCAAGCAGCAGCTACCGACGAACTAAAAGGTTTCAGTTAAATCCAACTGGAAAACGGTGACTACTTCCCCCTGTAGATTCTCAAAAAGCTACAGGACGGATGTTTGTCACCCACAATTTTTATTTTTTATTTAAATTATGACTTATGATTCGAAGATAGAAATCAAATCGAATCAGGTGTGACATAAAAATTTGAGATCAATACGTACGTTATTTAAAAAGCGGCAAGGAAAGCCAAAAGCTAAGCTAGCCTCCGCTATACATAAAGTTCAAATAAATTTGAATGAACTTTCAATGCTTAAAACCCGACTTGAATCAAGAAAGCAATCTTTGCTTAATTCTGTAGTTCAATCCAATGATTTAAATGATGAACCTCGTTCGAAAGTATACAGTATAGAATGCAATGAAGTTGAAAAAGTTTTAAAAGTAATCAATTTAAGTGAGCTTGCGTTAACCCAAATAATAGTTCGATTTGAAAGTATCTGTGATATGGGTGATGCTATGAATCAAATGTCATTTGCTTACCAAACAGTTGAAAAAGTTAGCGGCTCGGTAGACGGTGTCTTGCCTTCTCTTGAATCTGCCGCTTCAGAAGCAAATTCCGCTTTCTCAACAACCTTAGTGGAATTAACTAATATTTCTCCAGATTTTACACTTAATCTTGATAATAGTGTGGATGAAATTGCTCAAGATGCAAGACGTTATGCCGAAACGTTAGCAAAAGAATCTAAAGAAGGAATACCTAAGTCTATTCTTAATGCACCGGGAAACTCAATTTTCGAAAAAGCCCAGCAAGTTGCTTTATTAACTGAAATCAGCAAGCCAATGAAATCTGATCCATCTTACTCTAAATATTCATCAGACGGTAAAAATGATCAAATTATTCGCACTTTTTTTGCTCAATCAGGTGACTTGAACGTGCTTGAGGCTGCTGTTACATTAAACCTGCCTGTAAATGAGATTGAGCAGGTCGCATTTAAAATGATTTCTGATGATGGGATTCAGTTGACGGAAGAGGTAATTTGATTTGATTGCCGCAAAAGAATTAGAAGACGCAGCTAGTAAGTACGCCTCAACTGCAATCCGTTTTGACTCGCAAGGGTCACGCGGATTGGCTGTTCAGATGTATCAAAGAGCTATACAATCATTGATAACACTGGCTAAAATCTATCCTGATTATAAGCTGAATAAATTATACATCGAACGAGCTACTACCTATCAAGGTCGAATAAAAGCTCTCCAAGACGTATTTGGGCAAAGTCCAATCGATTCTTCAGATGGCCCTAATCAATTTGACCGTATTCATCGTAATTCTAAAGCACCTAAAATGGTTGAACCACTAAAAGCTTCATACAATGACCTTGTTATGCAAGATAAACCTAATGTCTCTTGGGATGATGTCGTTGGGTTGGATAATGCGAGACAGTCATTGACGGAATCAATTATCTATCCAGTTCAAAGACCTGATCTTTTTCCATTGGGTTGGCCTCGTGGTTTTCTATTATATGGCCCTCCGGGTTGTGGGAAAACTATGTTAGCTGCGGCTGCTTCAGCTGAAATTGATGCGTCTTTTATTAATGTTGACGCCGCATCTATTATGTCAAAGTGGTTGGGTGAGGCTGAGCGTAATGTTGCCAAATTGTTCAACTCAAGTCGGAAAATGCTTGAGAACGATGTAAGGGCAGTCATAATTTTTGTAGATGAGTTAGATTCACTCCTAGGCACAAGAAATCAAGAAGTTGGTGGAGAAATCCGAGTAAAGAATCAATTCTTAAAAGAAATGGATGGATTAACCGATAAAGGAAAAAACCTCCACCTTTATGTTATAGGTGCAACGAATAAACCTTGGGCTCTTGACTGGCCATTTCTGAGGCGCTTTCAAAAGAGAATATATGTACCAATTCCTAGCCTTTCTTCTAGAATGGAGATGCTTAAACATTATACTTCTCCTCTTAATCTTCATCCCGATGTAAAGTTAGATGACTTGTCAACGATTACAGAAGGATATTCTGGAAGTGATATCCGTGATATTTGCCAATCAATACAAATAAAAGTTGTAACTGAGCTTTTTGCAAGCGGCAAAGGTGAAGATAAGACATCTCAAACGAGAGAAATAACGACCGAAGACGCTAAAGCTGTCCTAAAAAACCGTAAACCTAGTGTATCACATGAAATGATTAATGCCTATAGTGCTTGGTCTGAAAAATTTAAGGCACTTTGAGTGGAGTTTCCTACTGTCATCAAGCATAGTTATCCGGTATCTAGCTGCATAAAATTAGTAATTATCATATAAATGGGGCAGTTGAGATTCTGACGTCGCTAAATCATCTCCATGCTTATTAATAATTTTTTTTAGAATAAAACTTATTCAAGCGCCGTTTTGGATGCAAGCTTTACATCAGATGCTTTCACAGTTTTTCTCCCAGCATGTTGTGCAAGCTCAACTGCATGTCTAGCTATTTTCAACCCAATATCTTCTAAGGTTATTCTTAATTCTTCTGCTGCATCATCTCCTACTCTTTCGGCCCCAGCTTTCTTTATTATTCGGTAAAGTGCTGCCAAACCGAATTCAGGTTCTGGCATTCTAATCAATATCCAATGCCACAATAAAACATATTTAACCTTTCGATCAACAAATAAATATCTTATATGTCAATTTATTATATATATAATTCTCCATATTAATTATAGATGCCTAGTAGAATAGTTGATGCTCATATTCATTTAACTGAACAAGATTTCTCTAACACTCTAAGTTACCTTTTATCTGATGCTAAAACAACCGGGAAGATTCTATTTTCAGTTGCTGTTGATGTAGCTAGCTCCAAGGCAAATCTATCATTTTTAAAAGATGTTCCTGATTTTGTAAAAATCTTTATTGGTATTCACCCTCATTTTAGTGTAAATGAAGACGCCCAAGAATTAATTAATATCGCAAAGAAATTTCAAAAAGAAATATCTGGGATCGGAGAAATAGGTCTTGACGGGAAATATAATAATGTTAAAAGTAGTAATCGGAAGCAGAGGGACGTTTTCTTATCTTTGTTATCGATAGCTGAATCTCTTAAAAAACCTGTCTCTATACATTCAAGAAACGCTACCGACGAAGTTATGGAAATTATATCATCATATACAATCCCTGCTGTTCTTCTCCACTGGTTTAGTGGCGATCTAATACAGCTAAAAAGGGGGTATGAGCAAGGATATTATTTCTCTTTTGGACCTGCAGCTGTTTACTCAAGAAAAATCAGAGAACTGGCTAGCGCAACTCCTTTGGACCTCATTCTCACCGAAACAGACGGTCCAGTTAAGTTTGGATCTTGCTTTTCTGCTAAACAGGCAGTTCCAGCTTTTATCCCTAGCATATTATTCAGTTTGTCATCATGCTTATCGATGAGTTATGATGATCTAGTTACCCAAGTTTATGAAAACTCTATTAATTATTTGGGGCAAAATATCTAAAGCTAATATATTGGTATGTATTTGGTCATGTAAGCGGGAATAATAAATTGAATAGAGTAAAGCAAGTATCTATCGAGGTTCTTGAAAAACATGGTGACAGATTTACTTCTGACTTTAATAAAAATAAACTGATCTTAATGGAGTTAGTCATAATAACCTCAAAAAACCTTCGAAATAAAATCGCAGGATATATAACTAATTTGAAAACACAATCCGATTCAACCAACGAAGATGAAGTGACGGAAACAATCGCATAGTGATTGATATACAGAAACTTCATCTCAAAAAACCATTCATAGCCTACACACTGGTTATTGGAAAAAAATGATTGAAATTCGGTTAATAGGTCATCTAAAAAATCTCTTTAAAAAAGACAAGATAACTATAGATCAAGATATTATTAACATAGACAAATTATTAACAAGCATATCTACAAATTTAACAACTAAATTTAGTCTTGACCCCGCAAATTTACTCATACTTGTTAATAATATAGAAATTTCAGCTCTAAGTTCAAACAAGACCAAAATCAAAGATGGTGACATTGTAACTCTAATTCCAACAGTCCACGGGGGATGAACGCAACGATAATTCTTAAAATCTTAGACAAAACGTTTGTAGTACAAGGAGTTAAAAATGCTACTATCGACAACGTTGAAAAAGTCTATACAAGTTTTAAAAAAATCGCAAATAATACAATAATGCTTTTGGCTGACTCAAAATTTGTTGCAGGAATAAGACATATAGAATTGCTTCTTTGTCAACATCTGAAAGCTGAAAGTGATGGTTTATTGTACGCAAGAAAAAGCGGATTTGATCTTTTAGCTAGGGTATCATGTCAAACACAACTTAACCAAGTTGTCACAATCTCTGGTCTTAAAAAAGGGACAATGAACTTAGTAATCATTTTAAATGATGAAAAGCTATCAAATGAACTAAAATTAAAATTATCTTCAATAGGCACTCTTGATGACCGCGTGATTTACCTCGATAACTTGAAAAAGCAATTCCTATTGAAGTATCATAATCTTGAACAAAGCGTTTTTAAATCAACTCACGAAGATGAGAATCTATTTCCGTTAATTCTAGCTGAAAAATCTGCTTTGTTAGCAGTTGAGTAACATTAAGATCATTTCTTCTAATCTCCCCTTTTAATTCTTACTACACTCAATATTTCTCTAGGTTCTAACACTCCTAAAGCCACCCACTTTCCTATTATCTGAATCATTATGATCCATTTTGGGTTATCCAAATCCACTGGATTCAAAACTATTTTTGCAACATTCCGGATAAGATCATTACTGTCTATAGTCGAATTTCTCTTCTCAACTGTTACTCTAAAAGAAGAATCAGGCGGAATCCTTGCGGTTAATCTTTTTATTTGTTCAGGCAATCTGTCTAATGAATTAACAATAAGTTCTAGAGGCACTATTCTTAATATGTATCTAATCTGCCAAGGTTCTTCTTCTATTATTCTACGCAAATCTGGTATTATCTCTGAAATCGAGTTTTCCGCAGTTCCTACTAGAAGCCCCGGTGAAGCCGTTTTTGATATCTTAAGAATATTGGTGTCTGCTTTCAGAAAAGTTTTCCTTATTTCACTCATAGCTTTTTCTTCACAACCTCGAAAAGTTGTTGCTATGAAAAATGAATAATTGGGTTTATTTCTCTCCGCAGTCAAAATAATGATTCCTCAATGATTTTGAATGGAATATATCCTTCTCTTATCAAATTTAACTTATTATTACTAATATCCAAAATAGTAGATTCCTTTCCTAACGAAGTTATCCCTCCATCAACATAAAGATCCGCACCGTTCCCTAGGCTGCGAAAAACCTCTAAAATTGAATTGGGTGATGTATCTCCTGAACGATTAGCGCTTGTACCTACTATATATCCGCCAACTCTCTCAATTAATCTTGTTAACCATGCATGTTCTGGGACACGAATCCCTAATGTGTTCTTCCCCGCCATTATCTCCGGCACTATTTTCTTGCATCTTGTTGGAGCTATTAATGTAAGGGGTCCCGGCCAAAATTTTTCGGCTAGTTTATAACCCAAATCTCCTAAATCCACTATTTTGCTAATTCGATTAACATTTGAAATAAGGATTGGTAACGGTTTGTTCTTTCTTTTCTTTAAATTGACTACTTTGTTCACTGCTTTCCTTAGAAAAGGGTTACATCCTAATCCATAAACTGTGTCAGTGGGGAAAACTACGGTTCCTCCATCTGCTATTATGTTTGCCGCGATTTTGAGTCCTTCTTGATTGCATAATGATCTTAACAATCTAATATAGTTTGGAATTTGACATTTATCATTGTTCCGATTCTTAGCTCTATTATATTACGATAATAATTGGAGTAATCTGTTTAATACCAATTTAACATATGAGTTTTGTTATTTGTTTCTTACAAAATATTTATTAACGCGTTTTGTGACCATAAAATGATTTTTGAGGTTCTTGAATATGTCTAAAAAAAAGGAAATCCAAGAATTAGATGAAGATTTTGATGAGGAAGACTGGGAAGATGAATTCGATGAGGAAGAGGAATACTGATTTTCCGAGTTTGCACCTATACGTTTATTTGTAATAAATTTCTTCAACAAAAGATGGTGGAATTTTGAAAACCACAATTTCTGTTATTAAAGCTGATATTGGAAGTTTAGCTGGGCATCACGCACCCCATCCTGAACAAATGAATCTTGCAAAAGAACTTCTTCAGAAGGGAAAAAATGAAGGCATTATCAAAGACTTTCATTTAACCTCTGTTGGTGACGACATTGAATTTATAATGACTCATGACAAAGGTATTGATAATAGTAAAATTCATAATTTTGCTTGGGATGCATTTATAGAAGTTACAGAAAAAGTTTCGAAAAAACTTAAGCTGTATGCCGCAGGACAAGACCTTTTGTCTTCAGCTTTCTCAGGAAATTTGAAGGGTATGGGTCCAGGTGTCGCTGAGGCTGAATTTGAAGAACGAGCAAGCGAACCCATTGTTGTGTTCATGGCAGATAAAACTGAGCCAGGAGCTTGGAACCTTCCTATCTTCAAGATTTTTGCTGATCCTTTTAACACTTCTGGGCTAGTTATTGATGAGAAACTTCACAGTGGATTTCGGTTTAAGATTATGGATGTTCAGGATAACAAAACTGTTGACCTAGACACTCCAGATGAGACATATGATCTTCTTGCTTTAATTGGGACGCCGAGCCGATATGTTATCCATAGTGTATATAGGAGGTCAGACAACCTCTTATGTTCAGTAGCCAGTACCTCTCGACTTTCTCTTATGGCTGGTAAATACGTTGGAAAAGATGATCCAGTGGTTGTTGTTCGAGCTCAACATGGTCTCCCATCTGTAGGTGAAGTGTTAGAACCTTTTGCCTTCCCCCATTTGGTGGCCGGTTGGATGAGGGGATCACATCATGGTCCTTTGATGCCTGTGGGAATTAAAAATGCGAAATGTACCCGATTTGATGGTCCTCCAAGAGTGTCTGCTCTAGGATTTCAAATAAGTGATGGCATGCTTATTGGACCAGCTGATCTATTTGATGACCCTGCTTTCGATAGAGCCCGATCTACTGCGAATGAAGTAGCTGATTACATGCGACGACATGGGCCATTTGAGCCTGGGCGATTGGGTCCAAACGAGATGGAATACACCACAATCGGCCCTGTTCTTAAGAAGCTGGAAAGTCGATTTAGTTCTATAGCCGATTAAGATAGACCTCGAATCACACTGGTCATTCATCTTTTTTTGGTTCATACAGGTTTAGTCCTGTAACTTCATCAAAGCTTCTCTCCAAACGTGCTCCTAGAAGCTCTACTATGAATAACTCACCGGCAAACATCGTTGTGCCCTCTACAACATGTCCTCCAATCGCCTTTCCATCCTCCTTGCTAAAGGTCCCATGGATATGCGCCATTATTTCTCCTTTCAAAGTGGCTATATCCCCAAAGCAAGAGAGTAGCTCCATAGGTTCATTGAAAAACTCATCCTGGTATTTCTTTTGATTTTGCTCATAGAATGAAAACTTGGTTTTCTTAACTGCGCCTATAGCCCAAAATATACCTGCAAAAATCTCTTTTTCATTTGCAAATTTCGTTATGGACCCCAGTAAATCTGCGTCGTGATCCATTCTACAAACAAACGTTCTACCTGTTCTTCCCTCAGTATAACGCATTTTAAATCATATTTAGGGCTGTAAACGTCCTTTTAAGAGTTTAGAAACGCTTCGCGTTAAAGGGATTGCAACAATGAGTCCAATAATCATTTGACCAATATTGATTGGTATCTCAAGTAAGGCCGCTCCTGCTCCGAAAAGATAGATTTCATAAATGTAATATCCTAAAATCATTATTATGCCGCCTGAAAAAACCGAAATAACTGGCCAACCGACGTTAGAATCCACCATTATCCCAGTTACAACTATGCTTGTGAATGCTAGTATAGCTATTGCTACCCAGAATATCAATGGTATTGATAAAAAGACAGTCTGATACCCAACTGGCGGTAGTCCAAGACTTATTTCTACATCGCCTGTGTAAAAATTAGCGCCTATTGCCCCTATTAGTAATCCTACCGCCGTCGCCATGATTGCACTTATAACCTTCCAGCTGTTCTTGGAATAACTTATGCTTTTTCTGAAAATGTATCCCACCATGAATCCTTCAGCTCCTTTGATGAGCAGAGTGGCCGGTGCAAAATGGGAGTATCCTAATGCCACATCTGCTATCATTGATCCAACGCCCCCTGCGACTCCTCCTACAATTGGTCCCATGAGAAGTGCGCTTGTATACACCATTATCTCACCAACATTGAAGAATCCTCTTGTAGCTGGAACGTAGACACTGAAAACCATTGTTGCTGCAGCTACAAGAGCTGTAAACACAGCTATACCTGATAATGTTCTTCTGGAAAAAACCATCTTTAACAAATTACCTTATAAAAAATAATATTTAAATCAATTTATAACTTAGATTTTATTATCAAAACAACATACTATATGGTGGTCTGTGGGTGTTTATATGGCTCGATTTGAATTAGTATCCAGTTTTCAGCCTAGCGGTGATCAGCCTCAAGCCATTAAGAAATTAACTAAAAACATCGAGAATAATGTTAAACATCAGACCCTCTTAGGCGTAACTGGGAGTGGGAAAACATATACAATGGCTTCCTTAATACAGGAAGTACAGCAGCCGACATTAGTGGTATCCCATAACAAGACTTTAGCCGCCCAGCTCTATAGCGAGTTAAAGAACTTCTTTCCAAAGAACGCAGTAGAATATTTTGTGAGTTATTACGATTACTATCAGCCTGAAGCTTACCTACCTGCCACGGATACATATATTGACAAGGACACTTCTATTAACGCTGATATCGAAAAGCTCCGCTTATCTGCCACAACTTCCCTTATATCGCGGCGAGATGTGATAGTCGTAGCAAGTGTCTCTTGCATCTATGGCTTAGGATCTCCAGAGTCAATTCGGAAACGGATATTGGTTTTAAATAAAGGCCAACAAATTGATGTTGACGGAATCATTAGCTCCTTACTCCAGCTTCAATATGAGCGAAACAGCGTAGATTTTACACAGGGCGCAGTAAGAGTGAAAGGAGATGTAATTGACGTTTATCCAGCATATGGTGACTCAATAATTAGATTAGAATTGTTTGGCGATGAAATTGAACGTATCTCAATTGTCGATCCATTAAATGTCACAGTATTACAGGAACTTGAAAATGTGGCAATATATCCTGCAAAGCACTTTATAATTGATCGATCAGAGATTGATCTGGCTGCTGAACAAATCAGGAAAGAGCTTGCAGGACAAGTACAATTCTTTGAATCACAAAATAGGCCATTAGAAGCTCATCGTTTGAAGATGAGGGTAAATTATGACTTAGAGATGCTAAAAGAAACCGGGTACTGTAAAGGAATCGAGAATTACTCAAGATACTTCTCGGGGCGGACGCGGGGGGAACCACCTTATACATTAATTGATTTCTTTCCTGAGAATTATCTGTCGATCATCGATGAGTCACACATGACTATTCCTCAATTAGGGGCCATGTATAGTGGAGATCGCTCTAGAAAAGAAAGCCTAATAACTTTTGGGTTCCGTCTCCCATCAGCGCTTGATAATAGACCTCTGACCTTCAAAGAGTTTGAAGCACGAGTAAATCAAATTGTATATATTTCAGCCACACCTGCAGAATATGAATTAAAAAAGAGTGATGACAAAGTGGCTAGGCAGATCATTCGACCCACTGGCTTAATCGACCCTGAAATTATAGTAAAACCTGCCAAGGGGCAGATCGATAACCTATTATCTGAAATTCAGACTGTGATTAAAAGAAAAGAGCGCGTATTAGTTACCACCTTAACAAAACGAATGGCTGAAGACCTATCAGAATATCTAATGGATGCAGGGTTGAAAGCTCGATACTTACATTCTGAGATCGATACTCTCGAGCGTTTGGAGATTATCCGAGACCTCAGAAAAGGCGAGTTCGATGTCTTAGTCGGGATCAACCTTCTTAGAGAAGGACTAGACTTACCTGAAGTCTCCTTAATCGGCATATTAGATGCTGATAAGGCCGGTTTTCTGAGAAGTGAGCGCGCGCTTATCCAGACCATTGGACGGGCCGCCAGAAATGTTAACGGTCGCGTAATAATGTATGGCAATATTGTGACCAAAGATATGAGGCTAGCTATAAACGAAACTAATAGCCGCCGGGCGAAGCAAAAGCAGTATAACCGCGAGCATAATATAATACCTACTAGTATCACCAAAGAGGTAAGGAATCTAATTGAAAATATAGATGTGGTATCAGCAGATAAGCCTCCAAAGAGGTTCCAAATCGGGGAAAAATATAGCCAAAAAGAGATAAAGACCGTGATTAATAATTTGGAACGAGAAATGGATATTGCTGCTAGAAATTGGGAGTTTGAACGCGCTGCATTGATCCGTGACGAAATCCTCCGACTAAGAGAATATGAAGAGATGAGCGGACGAGGAACCTCAAATATCCGTGCAACTTGATTGTACGTCCTAATTAAGCAATAAGCATCGTTTAATGTCTAAACTATAGAAAAAAAGTTGTTGTACTGAAAACCCCCCTCACATTATCGCCCGTAAAACATACATATCCTTATCTCAAATCTAAACGAAATGATGGGTGATAGATTTAATATTAACCAAATACCAAATATGTATATATTCAAATGATTTCTGTTTTCACGAGGTATCCCTATGGCTCAGAGAAAGATTGTGATAAAGGGCGCAAGGCAACATAATCTCCAAAACATCAATCTGGAGATACCCCGGGATCTAATGGTGGTAATTACAGGAATCAGCGGATCTGGAAAGTCCTCACTAGCGTTTGACACTCTGTTTGCAGAGGGACAGCGGCGTTACGTCGAATCACTTTCAGCCTATGCACGCCAGTTTTTGGGGCAAATGGAGAAACCTGATGTTGACTACATTGAAGGACTATCACCTGCCATTTCAATAGATCAGAAGGCGGTCTCGAAAAACCCCCGCTCTACAGTTGGTACAGTAACCGAGATCTATGACTACCTGCGTCTATTATTTGCGCGAATAGGATTACCTCATTGCTACAAATGCGGAAAAGAAATCGTTGCGCAGAGCGCTGAGAATATTGTCACTCAAATACAAAAAATGAAGAAAGATACACGTATTATATTACTCGCACCTATAATACAAGGCCGGAAGGGTGAATATCAGCAACTTTTCAATGATTTATCTCGAGACGGATACGCTCGGGTGCGTGTGGACGGTGAAACCCATAAAGTCAGCAATAAAATTGGGCTTGATAAAAACAAGAAACATAATATCGAAGTTATTGTCGATAGATTGGTAATTGGGCCAAATATCCAAAAAAGGTTAACCGATTCTGTGGAAACCGCATTAAAATCAGGTAAAGGCAACCTTATTGTGAGCATTGTAGGCGGTACAGAAATTCTATTCAGTGAACATTTTGCATGTGATTTCTGTGGAATAGGATATGAAGAACCGAGTCCCCGTATGTTCTCATTTAATAGTCCATATGGCGCATGCCCTACATGTGGTGGACTAGGCGGAGTCCTGAGCATAGATCATGACTTAGTCATACCTGATAAGAGTAAGAGCATTCGAGAAGGCGCGATTACAATGCCTGGCTTTTCAGGTCACTACAACAAAACTATGCTAAATTATGTGGCGAAAAGATATGGCTTCAGCCTAGATACCCCATTCGAAAATCTTAGTCCAAAGCATCAAAATATTATCCTTCATGGAAGTGGAGGCGAGAGAATAGAAATGGAATATCAAAGTAGGTCAAGTGACTTTGCAATACGCGGAAAATTCAGCTTCGAAGGAATTATACCCACATTGAGACGGCGACATATTGAGACAAAATCCGAGGGAGTAAGACAATTTTATCAGTCATTAATGCGCATCAATCCCTGTGATTCATGTAATGGTCGTCGACTCAAAAAAGAGAGTCTTGCTGTTACTCTGAACGGAAAAAACATTGCCCAGATTACTTCAATGCCTGTTGAGCAAGTATTAGAATTTACCAATAAATTAGAACTCACTGAACGGGAACAGATAATCGGGAAACAGATTCTTAAAGAGATTATTAGTAGACTAACTTTCCTGATCAATGTAGGTCTTAACTACCTAACATTAGACCGTGCGTCAATGACCTTATCAAGCGGCGAATCACAACGGATCAGATTAGCAACTCAAATCGGGTCTAGCTTAGTAGGTGTTCTCTATATCTTGGATGAACCCAGTATTGGGTTGCATCAACGGGATAACTCTAGACTTCTAACAACTTTAAAGCACTTGCGTAATCTTGGAAATAGTCTACTCATTGTGGAGCATGACGAGGAGACCATTCTTTCATCTGATTATGTAATAGACCTCGGACCAGGAGCAGGAACTCTTGGTGGAAAAGTGGTGGCTGCAGGAACACCGCTTGAACTTACTCAAAATCCTAGATCAATCACTGGGAAGTATTTAAGCGGGAAATTACAAATAGTGATTCCTTCTACTAGGAGGAATGGCATAGGGAAGTTCCTAGAAGTCCAAGGAGCCCAACAGCACAACCTCAAAAACATAGACGTTCGTATTCCATTGGGCGTATTCACATGTATCACTGGTGTCTCTGGATCCGGGAAAAGTACCCTGGTGAATGATATCCTATACAATGCGCTTGCTCAACGCTTCTACGGTTCCAAAGAACGCCCTGGTACTCATAAACGAATAACCGGAATGGAGCATCTTGATAAGGTAATCATAATCGATCAATCACCAATTGGCCGTACACCGCGATCCAATCCATCTACCTATACTGGTTTTTTTACCCCTATACGTGAATTCTTCGCCAAGCTACCTGATGCAAGGATTCGCGGTTATACTCCTGGACGTTTTAGCTTTAATGTAAAAGGTGGGCGATGTGAAAACTGCAATGGGGCTGGCACCACCCGCATTGAGATGCAATTCTTGCCAGACGTATATGTAACTTGTGACGTATGCAAAGGACTCCGTTATAATTCCGAAACCTTGCAAGTGGCCTGCAAAGGGAAGACTATTACTGATGTACTAAACATGACTGTCGAAGACGCCTTAGGGTTCTTCGAAAATCTTCCCCAAGTTAGGCGAAGGCTTCAAACACTCTCTGATGTAGGGTTGGGCTATATTAAGCTGGGTCAACCTGCAACTACTCTATCAGGCGGGGAAGCACAGCGGGTAAAATTAGCTTCAGAGCTAAGTAAGATCAGTACAGGAAGAACCCTATTTATGCTCGACGAGCCGACAACTGGGCTTCACTTTGCTGATGTGCAGAAGCTATTGGATGTATTGATCCGACTTACAGATCAAGGAAATACTGTACTCGTGATCGAGCACAACCTGGATGTAATAAAAACCGCAGATCACATCATAGATATGGGCCCCGAAGGCGGTGATGATGGTGGCCAAATAGTAGCGGAGGGAACTCCGGAAACGGTCTCAAAGATCAAAGCTTCCTACACTGGTCAATATCTAAGTAAGATCCTGGGGTGAAATTCTGAAGGATTTAGGGATAATCGCTAAAGAGTTACCTGATAAACCTGGTGTATATCTTATGAAGGACGCACGAGGTGTAACAATATATATCGGAAAAGCAATTTCGCTTAAGAAACGAGTGAGCAGTTATTTTCGATCTAATAAACGAATACAACTACACATTAAGAATATGCTGGACAAAACAAGAGACTTAGAGACGCTATTAACCGACTCAGAAACAGAAGCCCTGATTTTGGAGAATAACTTAATCAAGAGTTATCAGCCCAGGTACAACATTCGGTTAAAAGATGCAAAGTCTTATCCTTTTATTAAGATCACGCTTCAAGAACGTTATCCTCGCCTCATAATAACTCGAAATGCGTTAAGTGATGGGTCTGTGTATTTCGGTCCCTATACAGACGTTAAAGGTATGCGGCGAACATTATACTACTTACGAAAATTTTTTCCACTGGCAATATGTACATCCAAAGTTTTTCAAAGATCAAGACCGTGTATCGAGTACCAGATCAAGAAATGCGTAGCGCCTTGCACAGGACAAATCTCAAAGGGAAAATACAATAAATTAGTTGTTGTAGCGCGCCGGATCCTTGAGGGAAAACATCATTCACTTACTCGAGACCTCCATAAAAAGATTAAAAGTGCGGCAAGAAACAAAGATTTTGAAAAAGCCGCGGAATATCGTGATCAACTTCGTGTAATTGAAAAAATCTTCGAAAAGCAGAAGATCATCGCGGTCGGTGGAAAAGATCAAGACATCATTGCGATAGCGCATTCAGGAGATGCAGCTTGTGCACAAGTTTTCCTAATACGTGAAGGTACACTTCTTGATCAAAAGCAGTTCATCTTAGAAGGCGTTCAGGGATCTGACGATTCAGAGATTTATTCTGCTTTTGTAAAGCAATATTATTCTAATACGACGAACCTACCTAAAGAGATAGTTCTTCAAACCATTCCGACTGATGTGGAAACCATTCAATACTGGCTTTCCAACAACGGAGGCATCGATATGAAAATGGCCTCCGATAAAAGAGAGACCGATTTAATTAAAATGGCGTTCCGAAATGCTACTCTCTTCCTCAATCAGAATAATAAAAGCATGATAAGTGGTCCAGTTCAAACAAGAGCTGTAAAGGAACTCCAGCAAATATTGGGTCTGGCCGATCCTCCAAATCTTATAGAAGGCTTCGATATTTCAAATATCCAAGGTATCTATGCAGTGGGCTCAATGGTCACGTTTGAAAATGCTAAGCCTAAGAAGACTAAATATCGTAGGTTTAGGATAAAGACTGTTAAAAGTGCAGATGACTATTTGATGATGCGGGAAATAGTTAAACGCCGATATAGTCGATTATTAAGTGAAGGGTCATCTTTCCCCAACTTGGTGTTAATCGATGGTGGAAAGGGACATTTGAGAATAGTGTGTGAAGCTCTAAATAACATTGGAGTCAACACTCTTCCAATAATAGCTCTTGCAAAAGGACAAGAAGAGATATTCATCTCGAATAAGAAGTCGCCAATAATTTTGCCAAAAAATTCTCAGGCGTTACTACTTGTTCAACAGATAAGGGATGAAGCCCACAGATTTGCAATTCAGTATCATCAGATTCTAAGGGGGCGAAATATATCCTATTCTGTATTAGACCAAATACTTGGATTGGGAATAGGAAAAAAAAGAAGTTTGCTTCAGCACTTTGGGAGTGTCGAAGTAATAAAGCATGCCCGCGAAAAAGAGCTAACACAAGTGCGAGGAATCGGACCCATATTAGCTAAGAATATAAAATATTTCTTTAAAGGTAACGGAAAAAAATAATCAAGAAAATAAACGTTATTACATTGGGTTATGTTAACTTAATCTTCCTCCAAGAACAAAGAGCGTGGACAAAAACACATAAACTTTAAGAAGGCTTAAAGGAGGTTTAGTGTAAATTAGGAGTTCCGACGATTTAATATGCTTAATGTGACAATTTCCAGAGATGCGCCAACTGCACTATTCCAATTCATGGATTATTTTAAGGGATTTGAGCAAGTCAAAGCTGTAAGAACACTGTTCGGTGATGACACCGAAAAAGTACTCCGCGAGTTGAAAATTGAATTCTATTCTTCAAGAAGATGGTATATGGGCGTTAATGACGTGGACGGAAACATTATGATCAGCGTTTACTATCTAAAACATGGTGATGAGCGATATATATACCTTGATATTATTCATGAACTATTCCACATAAAACAGTATAAAGAAGGGAAAGATCTATTCGATGATCGATTCGAATATGTTGATAGACCTACTGAAATAGAAGCCTACCAAGCTACTGTAGTTGAGGCCAAAAGAATTGGAATGTCTGACGCAGAAATAATACAATATCTTAAAACCGAGAGAATGACTGATGACGATCATCGAAAGCTCGCAAAAGCACTAAATCTGCAACACCCCTAAAATATGCCCAGCTGACGAATTCTCCCTTACTGGTGGCAGTCTAGGTCAACTATTGGAAATCTTTCCCAGATCTTTTAGCTGATCAATAGCATAATCTTGTTCTTCATAATCACGATTTGGATTGTATTATGTCGATTTTATCTTTCACAGTGTTATTTCTCTTCGGCCTTCTAAATTTATCTTCTGAAGAACTAGAATGGCTAATATAAAGAATATAATTGAAAGGAGAAATATGTTGGAGATTCCGGTTTGCTCAGCTACATATGCAGCAACTATAGGCGCAATTGCTCCAATAACTTGAGGTGGTATGAAGAAGATACCATAGGCCGCGCCACGTTTCCTTGTTGGGGCAGTGTAGGCCACCAAAGTAGCAGTTACCCCCATGTCTGAAGATCTGAAGAACCCATATACCATCATCAATATTATGATAATTGAGAACTCTTGGGCAAAGAAGAACGCCAGAAGCAATGAGGCAATAGCAATATAAGCTATTGTTAGATACTTCTTCTCCCCAAGTTTGTCAGCAAGAAATCCTCCACCCGGAGACGACATCATACCAATTATGCCCATTACTCCAAAAAGTGTTATTGCCAATGACTCTGGAATTTCCCGGCCCAGAACAAGGTAGGTTGTGAAATATGTTCCTATTATCATTTTCCCCATCGAAACCAAACTGATAAAGATCATGACATTTAAAAAAAGCGCAGAACTCTTCTGATCACCACTTGTTGAGATTTCCTCACTTTTTCCGATATTCAACTGTGTTACTTTAGGTACTCTATTGTACGTTAGGATAATTAGTAATATGGCTACAACAAAGATGGGCAGTGTCCATAGGAAATATATCAAACGCCAACCAAAAGTTGTAAGCAGAATTCCAATAGATATTGGCCCAATTGACATTCCTAATATCCCAGTTGCACCAAGTAATCCTAAGGCTGTGTTTCTCCGCTCAGAGTACATTTCACTAGTTAAAGCGTACGCTGGGGGATGATATACAGCACTTGCAAATGAAAGCAAGGCGAAAGAACCTATCAAGATACCTGAATTGGGCGCCAGGTATACACTTGCTGTACCAATACTGCCCAATAGCAAGCTCATGCCTATAACGTATGTGGGCTTAATTCTATCTGAAAGATAGCCGCCGATTGGGCTCCCGAAAATTGAGCAAAGAAATGGAACAGTGGCTATTATGCTCGTCTCAAAAAGGCTGAGTTCAAATTCGATCATCAGCACAGGTATTAACGCTATATGCGCATTGCTGCAGACATGTATTAATGTGTGAGATAAACCAATAGCTGTGAACATCTTTCTTATAGAAGTCATTTCGCCCCATGCCCCTTTATTTTGAACCCCTCTTTTTAGCAAGATATCTTTTTAGGAATTATTGTTAATTTAGCTGCGACTATTGCCATTATCTATTTGCGTATGTTTGACCGTTTCTAACCGTTTAAGTGCAAGTATTCCGCAGATAGTCTTAGCATCTTTGACGAGATTCTTATCAATCATGCTCACAATCTTATCAAGTTCTAGATTCTCAATCTGAAGTTCTTCATCTGGTTCAGGTCTACTACCAACTTCCTTGAGGTCTCTAGCTACATAGATATACATCAACTCGCTACTATATCCCGGAGCTAGATAACATCTTAGAAGTTCCTCCATAACACCAGCTTCATATCCAGTCTCCTCCCGCAACTCCCTTCTCGCACAATCCAAAGGTGATTCGTCTACCTCTATAGTACCTGCAGGTATCTCTAGAAGATATTTTCCAATGGCATATCTATACTGCCTAACTAAAACTATTTCACTTTTAGAGATAATCGGAATTATCGCTACACTCCCAAGATGATCCACAAAATCCCTAAAAGTTTTTCTGCCACTTTGAAGACTGACTTCATCCCTCATGAAGTTAAAGGATCTGCCTCTATGCAGAACTCTGCTTGTAATTGGCTTCTCCATACTACATTGTCTCCTCTACTACTCCGGCGTGAAGCTATTCTTACATTATTCGGTTATAACTCGTTGGAATATTTTGAATTGCAAAGGTTGTAAAGGGTTGCAAAGTAAAATGATCGGGATTGACATCCGAATAGATTCCAACTCCTATAATTATCAAAAAATTTTATGATTGCTGCTAGTGACCTAATGTATCGGTCGTTTTTTACTAAATTTTATGGTTGCTCGACCTTAATATTCCACCCAACCCCAACATTAGCAAAAAAATAGTATGTTATCTAGTAACCCTGAATATTGGCTTATTCTTATTTCAAATTCTAGTTATGTTTTAATGTTATTTAGTATTATGTGGAACAATATGGACCATATGTTTCTCTTGTGCTAACCATATATATTCATATGATGGAGGCAAGACTTGGATTAAAAATAATATGTTCAAAGAACATTTTGATCTAACACATTGGGAGTTAAGATATTCTTGAAGTTATCTTGGCTAGTGCCACATGAATACAAATACTATGACATGCTCACAAACCAAGCTGAGATTACATTGCGCGGCGCAAAAGAGCTCAAAAATCTGATTAGTGATTATGATCATATTAATGGAAAAAGAAAGATGATCAAAGAAATAGAGCAAGAAGGTGATGCAAACGCTCGAACGATTTTTACTTCCCTAGATAAGTCATTTATCACGCCAATAGATCGAGAAGACATTGCATCTCTAGTTGTCGCATTAGATGAAATATTGGATTATGTTGAAGGAGTCTCTGATAGGTTAGTGCTCTACAAAGTGGAACGCCCTACAGAACCCATAAAGCAAATGGTTTCAGCAATTCTCTCAACCTCAGAAGAAGTTCTGGCTATTATTTCAAATTTGAAAAATAAGGACTTAGTCGAAGACACTAAAGAACGCTGTATTAAAATTGAGCGACAAGAACATGAAATGGATAATCTGTTTAGATCTGCCATAGGTGAACTGTTTGAATCCGATAACCCAATAGAGATTATCAAACTAAAAGACATGTATGATCGATTAGAGGACGCCATGGACAAATGTGCTGACGTTGCGGATATAGTCCAAGCTGTGCTTCTAAAGTACAGCTAGACTACTTAGGCAATAACAGTTCACGTTATAATTGAGGATTCACACATAATGATTTTTTATACGGTTATTTTGATAATTCTAGTCGCACTTATTTTTGATTTTTATAATGGACTAAATGATGCGGCTAATTCCGTGGCAACTATTGTTTCGACAAGAGTTCTCACGCCACATAAAGCTGTTATATGGGCTGCATCTTTTAACTTCTTAGCAGCTTTTGGCTTTGGAGTTAATGTTGCAACAACTATTGGTAAGGGGATTATCTTACCCGAAATTGTAACACCAACTGTTATTCTCTCAGCGCTCGTGGGTGCAATCATATGGAATATATTTGCACATCGTAATGGACTTCCAATAAGCGTATCACATTCTCTTGTTGGAGGACTCCTTGGCGCTGGAATATCTGCAAGTGGCTTCGCAAGTATTGCCGGTAGCAAAATAGTGACTACTTTTCTTTTTATCTTCTTAGCTCCTATGTTTGGTTTTATTTTCAGTCTCATCGTGAGCGTAATAGTATTAAATATCGTCAAAAAGAAACAACCTAGAAAAGTCGATAAATACTTCAGAAAACTTCAGCTTATCTCAGCAGCAGCTTACAGTCTAGGTCATGGAACCAATGATGCACAAAAAACTATGGGCATAATCGCTGTACTATTATTCACCACAGGATATCTTGGAACAGAATTTTATGTCCCATTTTGGGTAATAATTATATCACATGCAGCAATTGCA
>CAYNJB010000003.1:0-6034 GCA_964397515.1 uncultured Nitrosopumilales archaeon
TGATTATTTTCTTATGTGTGAGAAAAAGACATCGTGGTATACATGTATAGCTCCAATGAGAATGGGTGCAATTATTGCTGGATCTGATAACCAAATTTTGGAGAAAATTATACCGCTGGGTGCTAAACTTGGAGTAGCGTTTCAAATTCAAGATGATATATTGAATTTATCCGCGAATAAAGAATATGGAAAAGAAATAGTTGGAGACATATATGAAGGCAAAAGAACACTTATCCTTATTAATTTTTTGAAAAAATGCAATTCAAAAGAGCGAGAAGAGGTTATTACGATTTTAAACAAACCTAGATCTCAAAAGACGGTTAATGAAATTAAACGAGTCGTGGATTTAATTAGATCAAGCGGCGCGTTAGAATATGCGAAGAAAACAGCTATGAATTTAACAAATGAACTTAAGCATAATTTTGAGGTTGTTTTTTCAAACACCAATCCTACAGAATCTAAAGATATCTTGAGAGAACTCTTAGATTATTTAGTATCCCGAAAATGGTGAATGTGATTAATTTCATAGAGTGATTTTGGATGGTTGAGCTAGATGAAGATATTAAAATAACGCTTTATAAATTTGCGTTGGCGAATGCCGGAAAACATAATGGAACAGCAAATTTGGGTGCTGTAATAAGTAGAACTCTTGGAGAGCGTCCCGATATTAGATCAAAAGCTAAAGAAATTTCAATTCTTGCTAAGGACATTATTACTGAAGTTAACAAAATGAGTCATCATGAACAGGTAAGCGTGCTAAGAAAAAAGTTTTCAGGTATTTGGGAAGATAAGAAAGGAAAAGTAGAAAAAAGAAAACTATCTCCACTTTCGGATGTTAAAGAAGGACATTTTGTTGTACGTTTGCCACCTGAACCATCAGGTTATATGCATATGGGACATGCAATGGCCGGAGTGATTAACGCAGCTTATGCTGAATTGTACTCAGGTAAGATTTGGCTTAGATTTGAAGATACCAATGCGCGAAAGGTAAAAAAGGAATATTATGAGAGTTTTCGGGATGGATATAGCTGGTTAGGAATAAAATGGGACTTTGAGAAAAACGTATCTGACGACATTAATATTTTTTATTCATATGGGGAAAAGATGATAAAAAAAGGACTAGCCTATGCCTGTAATTGCAAGCCATTTGATATTAAAACAAATCGGTTTGAAGGTATTGAATGTAATTGTAGACCTAGAACAATAGAAGATAACTTGGAAATTTGGGATAAAATGCTCTCAGGAGAATTTCAAGAAGGTGAATATATTATCAGATACAAAAAAGATATGGCTCATCAAGATTATTCTTTTAGAGATCCAAATTTATTTAGAATAGTGGATTTTCCTCACCCAATACATGGAAATAAATATAAAGTTTGGCCCATATACGATTTCGCTGTAGTAATAGAAGACTATCTGTGTAAAATAACACATATCCTCAGAAGTCTTGAATTTCATGTTGATCTTCAGAATTCACTTAGACTTGACCTTGGTCTTCCACCAGTTTCAACAATAGAGTTTTCTCGGTTTAAGTTTGAAGGTACCCCTTTATCAAAACGACTTCTAAGACCGTTAGTAGAAAATGGATTGGTGTCCGGTTGGGATGACCCAAGAATGCCAACTATCCTTGGACTAAGAAGAAGAGGCATCATTGCCGAAGCAGTAAAAGAATTCACATTAAATGTAGGATTTACAAAATCAAATCACATCTTTGATTGGAATATGCTTTTTTCGGTTAATCGAAAGAAATTAGATCCGCTTGTTAAACGATTTATGTTCGTTCCAGACCCAATTAGGATCTCTATTAAAGATGCGCCTAATAGAAAAATTATTATGAAATTTCATCCAGATAAAGACCTGGGCTCTAGAGAAGTTAATACTGGTGGCGTGTTTTATGTTCCCAAAGAAGATTTATTTAAGCTTAATGTTGGCAATAAATTCAGGCTGATAGAGCTATATAACGTAGAGATAGAAAAGCTGGGTAGAAATAATGTTGAATGCAGATATGTTGGTTCAGAAATAATAAATGGAACTCCAAAAGTACAATGGGTCACTGAAAAAAACATAGAATACAAAGTAATATTACCTGAAAAATTGTTTAACGGAGAAGAGTATAACAAGAATAGTCTAAGAAATATCAAAGGAATGATCGAACCTGAGGCTTCTAAACTTAATATTGGCGAGATTATTCAATTTCCCAGATTCGGCTTTTGTAGAATAGATTCAAAAGATGTCGCAATTTTCTCACATAAGTAGATATGACATTAAATAAGGAAACTAAGTAAGTTCTGCTGGAAAAGATTTTATCTAATATATCTGATTAATGATAACTAATTCAACTAATGAATATCATTAAAAAAGTATTACTCAAAATAACGTTGATATGTTTATTAGGCTCCATTTAATGAACCTTAATGGGCGAGTTAAAGATGAACCCAAAAGAAATTCAAAAAATTCAAGGTGAAAAATAAGATTGGCTGATAAACCATATTTCGTTAAATTTGACACACCGAAAGAGCTATCGGATGCTGCATATGAGTGTTTACGACAAGCTCGACAGACAGGAAAAGTTCGAAAAGGAACAAATGAGACAACAAAAGCCATTGAGCGAGGAATAGCTAAGATTGTCATTGTGGCTGAAGACGTTGAGCCACCAGAAGTAGTAGCACATATTCCAATTCTATGTGAAGAAAGAAATGTACCATACATTTTTGTTCCAAGTAAATCACAATTAGGACCTCCACTTGGCATTGATATAGGCGCAGCTTCAGCTACAATTATTGAGCCTGGTGAAGGACAAGGACTTCTCAATCAAATTGTCTCTGAGTTATCAAAACATAAAAAATCTTGAGGTTTAAAATATGAGTTCAAAGACTACAGAAGAACAACTTACTCCAGCTGAAGTAATTCAGATTGTAGGAAGAACTGGAGCGGCTGGCGCGATCACCCAAATTAGAGTAAGAGTTACAGAAGGAAAAGACAAAGGAAGAATATTAACAAGAAATGTTAAAGGCCCAGTTAGAATCCAAGATATTTTAATGTTAAGAGAAACAGAGCGCGAAGCTAGAAAGATAAGGTAGAGTAAACAAATGCTTTCCGGAAAAAAATGTTCTTTTTGCGGTGAAGATGTAGTTGTCGGTCAAGGTATTACAATGATTAAAAACGATGGAACGATAACTAATTATTGTTCATCAAAATGCAGAAAAAACGCTCTTAAACTAAAACGTGATGCGAGAAAATTAAAATGGACTTCTAAATTTGTGAAAAGTGTAAAGAAGTGAAAGTAGATAAAACTCTAATTATTATTAAACCTGCTTCAGTAAAACGAGGTTTAGTAGGTAGAATATTATCTAGATTCGAGCAAAAAGGTTTTAAGATAATAAACCTTAAATTTCTAACTCTTACAAAAAACCAAGCCGAACTTTTTTATGAACCCCATTCAAAAAAAATCTTTTTCCAAGAAATAGTGGAGTTTATGAGTTCTGGTGCTATAATCTGCGCAATATTAGAAGCACCCGGAGCTGTTGAAATCGTTAGACAAATGAATGGAACTACAAACTCTTCTGAAGCATCTCAAGGAACAATAAGAGGAGATTTTGGGATAGGAATCACCCAGAATGTTATTCATGCATCTGATTCAGCTGAGAGTTTCCAGAGAGAGTCAAACATCATATTTCCATAATAATTTTAAATATTTCCATTACCTAATAAACTTGCTTCGTGAATTTATTTAAATTTAAATAATTCAAATATAAATATAACTTGATAAATTATCAGTTGATGAGTTGATATTAATTGTCTTATAAAGTAAGGCAACCCGTTGTTGTTGTACTTGGGCATGTGGATTCAGGAAAAACTAGTTTATTAGATAAGATACGGGGAACCGCAGTCCAAGCTAGAGAAATTGGAGGTATAACGCAACATATAGGTGCTAGTTTCTTTCCAATTGAGACATTAAAGGAGATATGTGGGTCACTTTTACAAAAAATGGGTGGTACAATGGCTCTGCCTGGACTTTTAGTTATTGATACGCCTGGACATGAGGTATTTACTAACCTTAGATCAAGGGGCGGTTCAGCAGCAGACATTTCAGTTCTAGTAGTCGATGCAACTAGCGGTTTTGAAATTCAGACTTATGAGAGCATTGATATATTAAAGCGGCGAAAAGTACCATTTATTGTAGCATTAAATAAATTAGATCGAATTTCAGGATGGAAATCTTTTCTTAAAACTGAACTTACCTCTTCAATTAAGAATCAAGACAAACGAATTGTAGACGAATTAGATAATCGAGTCTATGAGACGATAGGCAATCTTTCTAGACTTGGATTTCGAAGTGAGATCTTTTACAGGGTTGACGACTTCTCAAAAGAAATTGCGATAGTTCCAGTAAGTGCAAAAACAGGAGATGGAATACCTGAGCTAATAGCCGTTCTTGTTGGATTGGCGCAACAATATCTTTCTAAGAAATTAACAACAACTGAAGGCGCTGCAAGAGGACTAGTTCTTGAAGTTAAAGAAGAAACAGGATTAGGACAGACTGCCAATTTAATACTCTTAGACGGAAAATTACAAATTGGCGATACCGTCATCATGGCTAAACGAGACGGCGTATTTACTAATAGAATAAAAGCAATATTGCTTCCAAAGCCTTTAGATGAAATGAGGGATCCGAGAGATAAATTTGTCCCCGTGAAAAAAGTTCAGGCTGCAGCTGGAGTTAAAATTATTACACCTGATCTTGACGGTGTTCTAGCAGGGTCTCCATTATTTGGGGTAGACAATGAGTCCAAAATAGAAGAACTTAAGAAAACCGTAGAAAGTGAGGTGTCATCGATTTTTGTAAACGCAGATAAAGAAGGGCTTATTATTAAATCAGATACGCTTGGTTCACTTGAAGCAATTATTGAGATACTACGGCAGAAAAAGTTGCCAATAAGATTAGCTGACATAGGTCCTGTAACTAGAAGGGATATAGTAGAAGCTGCTGCAGTGCGAGAAAACGATAAATTTCTTGGAGTGATTTTAGCTTTCGGTGTTAAGATATTACCTGATGCTCAATCAGAAATAGTTCGTCGAAATTTGAAAATTTTCTCTGAGCCGATCATATACGATATTATTCAAAACTATATCAATTGGGTTGATGATGAGAAAGATCGAGACGCGAGATCCGAATTTTCTAAACTTACTCCACCATGTAGTCTCAAGATAATAAAAGGATTAATTTTTAGAAATAGTAATCCAGCTATAGTGGGCGTAGAAATTCTTACAGGACGACTTAAACAAAAATCGCGGATTATAAATTCAAATGGGAAAATAGTTGGAACTATCCATCAGATTCAAGATAAAGGAAAAAATATAGAATTGGCATACGCCGGTTCACAAATAGCTGCATCCATGAATGAACCTACCATTGGGCGACATATATTTGAAGATCAAATTTTGTATACTTTGCCAAATGAACATGAAATTAAGATTCTGCTGGCAAAATATCTATCGAGACTTGATGAGTCCGAAAGAAAGATACTTGAAAAAATAATGGAAGCCAGACGTTTAGAATCACCTCTTTATGGATATTGAGGTAAGAGAAAATAAATGATCCGCGAAAAACAAATATTAAAACTTATTACCGATAAACGATACGCCTTGGATTGACACAATAATGACATCTTTCAAAGTTGTAGTTTCCGACCCTAAGACTGGGAAAGCTACTAATTACGATCTTAAAGATCAATTAGCAAAGCCATTGATTGGACTTAGATTAGGTGACACTTTTAATGCAACCGTGTTGAACATTCAAGGAACGTTAAAGATCACAGGGGGAAGTGATAAAGCTGGATTCCCTATGAGGAAAGATGTTCTAGGCGGAGTCAAAAAATATGTTCTATTAACAAAAGGCGTAGGGCTTCAGAAGGTTTCAAAAGGTGAGAAAAAAAGAAAACTCATACGAGGAAACACAATCACAGATAAAATCTATCAAATAAACACAATTTTAATTGAAGAATTAAAGGAAAAAGAAGTTACTCCTGTTGAA
>CAYNJB010000003.1:6134-24376 GCA_964397515.1 uncultured Nitrosopumilales archaeon
GAAGTAGCTGAAAAAGAAGTTACTCCTGTTGAAGAAGTAGCTGAAAAAGAAGTTACTCCTGTTGAAGAAGTAGCTGAAAAAGAAGTTAATTAACTCTTTGATTATTAACTCGAATACAACATATTTAATACATTGGTAAAACTAGCTACATAAGTTAAAACAATGTCAAATGAACCGCTGGAACCTAAATTAATACCAAAACAACCTGAAATTAATATTGGAACTACGGGGCATGTTGACCATGGGAAAACAACATTTGTTGAAGCAATAACCGGAGTCTGGACTAGCGCTCATAGTGAGGAACTTCGGAGAGGTATAACCATTCGAGTAGGTTATGCTGATGCTGCGTTCTATAAATGTCCAAGTTGTGATTCACCAGAATGTTATTCTACTGATTCAATCTGTATTAAATGCGGTTCAGAGACCGAACTTCTAAGAGTTGCTAGTTTTGTAGATTGTCCAGGGCATGAAAGCCTAATGGCAAATATGATTTCAGGAGCTGCGTTGATGGATGGTTCGGTTTTAGTTATAGCAACTAATGAGAAGATCCCACAACCACAAACTAGGGAACATCTACTTGCTTTACAGATGTTAGGCACAAAAAATATTGTTATCGGGCAGAACAAAGTCGATCTCGTGGATGATAAAGGAGCATTAGAAGGATATCGTTCTATAAAACAGCTTGTAAAAAACACGGTTGCAGAAAAAGCTACAATAGTGCCTATTTCTGCACAGAATAAAATTAATATTGACGCATCAATTGAAGCTATTGAGAAAAACTTACCGACACCTAAGAGAGATCTATCAGCACCATCTCTCATGCAATTACTCAGATCTTTTGATATTAATCGACCCGGTATCCGAATATCTGGTCTAAAAGGAGGAGTAGTTGGAGGTACACTGATCCAAGGTGAGATTAAAATAGGCGATGAGATAGAAATAAGACCTGGGCTAATAGAAAAGGATGGAAAAACAAAATCTATTCAAACGCAAGTATCGACTATTGGGACAGCCGCTGGGCTTGTAGAAAAGGCAACTCCCGGTGGGCTCATTGCTATTGGAACTACACTTGACCCCGCTTTAACAAAATCCGATTCACTTTTAGGATCAATTTTAGGCAATCCTGAACACTTACCGCCTGTATTCGAGGTTCTAAGTATGACCACCCAACTTTTTGATATGGCAGTTGGTGCACCAGATTTAATAAAAGTAGATAAGATTAAAAAAGGCGAGGCTCTTAGATTAAATGTTGGAACTGCTGTGACTCTAGGTACCGTGTCTTCTGTAAAGGACGATGTTATCGAAGTAAAACTAAGAAGAAAGGTTTCTGCAGATAAGGGAAACCGGATAGCTATTTCTAGAAGAATATTCGAAAGATGGAGACTTATAGGCGCTGGAACCTTAACTTAATCAGGAGTATAGTATATTTTGAGAGAACTGATATTAGACTCTAGTATACTTATCGAGTTAGCGTCGAAGCCGGTTCCAAACTTTAATGATATTCCCGATTACTTGGGAAATGTTGAAATGGTGCTTCTAGATGCAAGTGTTAATGAATTATCTAAACTTAGAAAAAAATCCAAGACGAAAATGATTAAAGCAATAGATTTAGCGCTACGTTTCTCATCCAATCTAAAGATAATCAATACATTAGTTAATAATGAAAATGTGGATGACCTAATTTTAGATTTTGCCAATAAACGTGGTAGCGCGGTAGCTACACAAGACCGAATACTTCGTATGAGACTTCGAAAATCCGGGATATCTGTGATTTCCTTAAGAAGAGGGAGAATAATGTTTGAAGGTTAAGGAAAACCGAAAAGCTCTTAACCTGTCAAAGTTAGCACCTTTAATAAATTCAGGAGATTTTATTCTTGTTTCAGATAGTTAAGATGGATGATGTAGTTAGGGTTCCGCCAAATAGATTTAGAGAACCAATAAATGATGTAGCTAGGGAAATATTAAGCGGGCGCTATGAAAGCAGTATTGATCCCGAACTTGGATATCTTATTTCCATTATTAATTTAGATGTGGAAAAAATGGGGAAGATAATTTCAGGAGACGGAGCCGCATATCACCGGTCTAAATTCAATATCCTTTCTTTTTACCCAAAAATACAGGAAGTTATTGAAGGTGAAATTGTAGAAATAACCGATTTTGGTGCGTTCGTAAGAATAGGGCCTACTGATGCTTTACTGCACCTCTCTCAAATAACAGATGATTATCTCACGAGTGATGTGAAACAAGGCATAATTCTTGCAAGCCAATCTAAACGTATACTCAAGGTTGGTTCAAGAGTTCGAGTAAGGATAACCGCTGTAAGCTTGGGACGAGGGGCTGCAATTGGGAAAATAGGAGTGACATGTCGACAACCATTCTTAGGAGATATTGAATGGATCGAAGATGACTTGAAAAAGTTAATGACAACTCCTGAGAAGGCTTCAAAAAAAAGTTGAGGTAAAAGGACGGGCATAAATATGGTAAAAGAATATGCTTGTAGATCATGTCACACTCTAACAACCGGGAAAGTCTGTCCGGCTTGTCATTCAACAGACGTAAGCCCTGATTGGGCTGGGCTTGCAATAATATTTGATGTAGAAAACTCACAAGTGGCTCAAAGCATGGGAATAAAAGTTCCCGGAAGATATGCAATAAACGTTACATAAATTATTCGAGATTACATATTCGTATTCAGAGGAGACCGATTATTCTTTATAAACTACCTGAGAATATTCGGGAGGAACTTAAACAACCATGGGGAACATTGGTTCCAAACTCTCAAATAACAATTAGAGTCTTAATCGATGCGATGTCTGATTCAAAAATGGTTGTAGCAATTGGAGATGCTACTAATGACGTTTTAATTTCTTTAGGTTTCCAACCAGATATCCAAGTTGTTGATGGATATGAACAAAGAATCAAACGTAGTCTTCCTAAAACTAAATTTAAGACACAGCATTATGCTGACAATCCAGCTGGGACCATATCTACAAAAGCTTTGAGAATAATTTTAGGATCTATAGATGAAGATAAACCTGTACGTATTATTATAGATGGTGAAGAAGATTTGTTAGCATTGATTATTTTTGCGTTTTATCCAGATGATTCTGTGATTTTTTACGGTCAACCTGGTGAAGGATTAGTATATTCAAAAGTTAATAATTATCGAAGACAAGCAAAATTAATCTTGGAGAAAATGGGTATTAAAGATAACCCACTATTTTAAATACAAATACAATGGTTGGGTGTGTAGGCGTCACGTTTGTCATTTGAGATTATAAACGATAAGGAGAATATACTACTCGAAAGAAGAGAACTTACATGCATTTTCCCAAGATCTGCGGGGAAGATTACTAGAGCAGAAGCAGTAAAATTTGTATCGACTGAAATAGGTGTTCCTATCGAGAAAATTATTCCAATAGCTATTAAAGGGTCAACAGGAACAACTAATTCTGAAGCAATCTTCTATATATATGATCAGCTTGAAAATGCAAAAAAACATCTTTCAAAACATATATTCATGAGGATGAATCCAAAAGAAAAGCAAAAAAAACAAAAGAAAGCTGTAGATAAGGCACCTAAGAAGGCTAAGGAGAAAGATGTAGATAAGGTGCCTGATAAGGCTAAGGAGAAAGTAGGTCAGTAAAACATGTCTGAAAAAGTAGATACTAAGAAAAAAAAACCAAGTACACAAGTTTGGCGTTTTTATAAAATTAATGGTGACAAAGTAGAAAAAAATAAGATAGAATGTCAAAGATGTGGAAAAGGCGTTTTTTTAGCTGACCATCATGATAGACATGCTTGTGGAAAGTGTGGATACACCACTTTTAAAAAGAAGGATGAGATTAAATAACTAATTATCTCTTAAAAAAGATTCGCGTACAACTTTAACAACTTTAGGTATAACTATGGGCGCAAAAGGTCTAACATACTTACGGTCAGTTGCATTTGTTAGAGCTTCACTGTATCCCTCTTGAAGATAGGCTTTTTTGAACGTATCAACTAAAATACGTGCATTATCAACTTGTAGACACATTTTTAATGAGTAATAAATAAATTCTCCTATATCCCAACTATAATCTCCGCCTTCTGAAGCTTGTTCGAGGTCTGTGAAATAGAGTTTGGAGTTATTATAGATCGCGTTGCTTGGTTTAGTGTCACCTAAAGTGTAACCTTTTGAATGGAGACGCCCCAAATTGTAGCCATAAAGCCTAATTGGCTCAAGATCTTGTGACTTTCCACGTAGGAATTCAGAGGATATTGTTCCTAAATCAACACCTTCAATGTAATTCATTACTAGAATTAAATCTGATAGAAAAAGACCGATTACTTTTGGTGTTAGAAAATTCATTTCTTTAAACATTTTTAGATACTTATATTCATTGCACATTCGAATATCTGGAGTATTTTCAAATTTTTTTGCGGATGCCCAAATATTTAAAAAATCCCATTTTAAATTTTTAGGGTCTTTAAATTTCTTTGCTGCTATTGTATATTTTTTATTAGAATCTGTTAATTCAATCTTCTGAGTTGTACTATAGAATTCACCTAGTCTCTTTTTCTTATATTTACAACCGTCATCCATTTTAAGATATTGTGAAATTTCTTTTAACCAGCTATCACAATCTATTATTAATAACGCGTCATCTAATTCCCAGATAGTTTTGGGGTGTCTTATAAATTCTGGAACTTCATATTGTGATTTATTACGATTTATTTTTGAGAGCATTTCTTTGACTATTACGTTTAGTCCGACACGCCCTGCAAAGCCATGGACCGCATATTGAGCTATTCCTCTAGTTGTGTTTGTCATTTTTGTAGTAATTCTATTAAATTGACGATTTTTAATAATCGGAGAATTTATTTTAATTATGTTTTCATTTATACTAATAATACCTTCCTTTTCAAGTTGTGAGAATGGTTCTCTGAATCCTGAGAGAGATGCCTTAAGATTTTCATTCCCTTTTTGACCCGTATATGTTTGAACATAGCTGTAACGAGCTGGCGGATATAGCGCGGCTCTCTTTTTTAATTTTTCGAAAAGGAAATATTCTTGCGGTATCTTAATGATTGTGGATAATTCGCCGTATGACAATTCTATTTCTTTTATAATTTCAAGAATTATTCTTTTCTTATAGATCGCCTCAATTTCGTTAATTATTTCATCTCCTGATATTGATTTAAAAATATTCAGAAAACGTCCTACTACGAACTCCCCTAAACGAGCTTTTATTGCATCATCAAATAACGCCTTTTTATCAACTAGTAGCGCGGAGATTTCTGGGTTACCTTTCAGATACTTATATCTTACAATATTCTTATAATTTTCCAGAACTACTATGATATCGTAATCACTATTTTCCTTTGCATATCCTGCTATCCTGGACCCATAGAGGCAGGTCGCTACAACTGTCTTATCTTTAATAATTGGTGTGAGTGTATCCATAATTATTTTAATGTCTTCCAAAGCAGATCGACATTCATCCTTAACTATTCAATTATCTTTCTGCTCAATTTCATCCAGTCTCATAGTTAGAAAAGGATCAAACCTTGAATTGATGATAGATGAAATTGATAAATTAACAACATTTGAATCAGGTGATATTTTGACTGCAGGCAATCCTTTACTTAACCACTGCTTTTCAACTTTTTCTTGTAACTTTTCATCAATCAGACCATTAGAAAATCTTTGTTTAAGTAAACGTTTTAGCGGACGATTATTTATTAATTGTTCTAGCGGAAATAAATCTTCGGAATCAGTATAACTTGCTTCAAACATAGTGGATGTAAGTTCTTGCGATAAGATTTCAAGTTTACTAAATCGTTTGACTAATTCAACATAATGGAGAAACTCATGAGTTAATACTGCGTCAATCGTTTGTTTAGTTCCAAAAGCGATTAGGGGGGAAGATATCTGCACCACAATTTCAATTGAGCCTCCAACATCAACAGGCATTGTTCGAGCGTATAAGATACCCATTTGACCTAGTTCTATTCGGCTTGAATAAATAAATAAAAGCGGTTCAATATAATGTGTAGGATACTTTAGCTTTGTAGCATGCTCCACTCTTCTAACACTTTCCTCAAGATAGTGCATTCTTGATTTTATTTTTTTTATTATATTTGCTGGAATAAGATTATTAATTTCAGCTTGTTCAATCTTGAGAAGAGGATCCACTTTTTTCCCAGCCATTCACTAATAGTAATACCTGTCTAAAAGCTATTCCTTAGAAAAACAATAACCGATATACATAATTTGATCGCTAAATCATACTTTAATGAATCAAGTGAATGCATGATGGGATTAAGAACAAAAGAAGAAATGTTTAAAGATTTAAAACCTAAAATTCAATCAAAAGCAGAAAGTCTTCTTAATTGGTTTAGAGAAAGGGAAAAGGTCGTAGTGGCACTTTCAGGAGGTGTAGATAGCTCAGTAATAGCTGCTTTTGCATATTTAGCTTTGAATGATAATGCAGTAGCTGTGACTGGCGTTTCACCAACATTAGCTAAATCCGAGTTAGAAGATGCAAAAATCATTGCTTCGAGAATAGGTATTCAACACATTATTTTAGATTACGATAAACTAGCTAATCACCAGGTTGGGAAAAATGAGGAGAATAGATGTTATTATTGTAGGAACGAGTTAGGGCGTTTAATGAGATCTATTGCATATAAAATGGAAGTAAAAACTTTAGTGGACGGTGGAATCTTTGAAGATATTTCAATGAGGCGACCAGGAGTTAAAGCTTTTAGAGAGAATGGTGTTGTTAGTCCATTGCAAGAAATCGGGATCACCAAGGATAACGTTAGAAAATTAGCTCGATCTGTGGGGTTACCTAATTTTGACAAACCGTCAAATGCTTGTCTCGCATCAAGATTTCCATATGGGCAAACAATTACACGGCAAGCATTAACACGTGTAGATGAAGCAGAGATGATGATAAAAAAAATTACAGGTGCTAGACAAATAAGAGTTCGAATTCATATAGATATTGCTAGAATAGAGGTTGCGCCTTTAGAGAGAAAAATGTTCTTTAAAGACAGTGTTATGGATCTAATTAACGAAAAAATGAGAAAAATAGGATTTCAATATGTTACATTAGATTTAGCTGGATATAGAACAGGCTCCCTTGATGAAGCCTTAAAGTATGATATTTAGCTTATAGTGAAATATTCCCAAAGGCAATATTTTAGCTTCTTACTACGTATTTCGGTTCTGTTCGTTTTTGAGCCATTTCAACAAATGTTTCTGTATGTGTAATCCCATTTATCAACGCTATTTTATTAGCAATCACATCATGTAGTCCATCTAAAGTTTTAGATCTTACGGAAATCATTACATCAAAACGTCCGGTTACTTCAGTTACTTCTCTAACTGATTCCAGTCCCAATACTTCATCGATTGCATCTTTTCTATATTTCGAGTTTAAGTTTGCACCTATAATTGCTGTCACGTTATAACCTAAAAGATCTTCATTTACTTCAACTGTAAAACGTTTGATAAACCCTCTTTTCGTTAGACGTTTAATCCGACTATAAACAACTGAAGAGTTAACATTTATTTTTTTACTTAATTTAGGTACAGATAGACTTGCATCATTTATCAGTTCTTTAAGTATATTCATGTCAATTTCATCAATCTTTCCCAAAACTTTTAACACCGTCTCTGTACTTGTTTCAATAGTAGTTAATAAAGATAATATTTATTAAAAAGTTTTGAATTTCTTGATGCCTTTCTAGAAATAGTTATGATATTCCGGTTAATTTAATCTAGATAACCTTCTTTATCTAGAAGCTCAGCGACTAAAACAGCGCCTTTAGCCGCACCCATTTTTGTGTTATGTGATACAAGGACATATTTCATACCATTTTTAAGAGCAGTGTCGCGTCTAATACGACCTACTGTTGTGACCATTCCATCAGAAGCATATCGATCAATCCTAGGTTGAGGCCTGAAAGGGTCATCTGTTACTTCGATCATTTGTTTTGGAGCTGATGGGAGCTTCATTTTAATAAGATCTTTCCCAAATTTATTCATAGCTTTTTTTACATCTTCTATTGTGTTAGGTGTCTTTGTAGATACAAAAACTGATTCAGTATGGCCGTCTCTAACATGAACGCGGGTGCATGTACAACTTACTTTGAATTGAGCTGGCTTTATCTTTTTATTATTTAATTTTCCTAATATTTTTAAGGTTTCAGTTTGAACTTTTTCTTCTTCTTTTGGGATATATGGGATAACGTTGTCTAGAATATCTAATGCACTTACTCCGGGGCTACGACCTGCGCCTGATAAAGCTTGCATTGAAGTCATTAAAACTTGTTCAAGTCCAAATTTATCGAGGATTGGTTTCAGTGTGACTGCCAAGCCAGTTGTTGTACAGTTGGGAATCGGAATTACAAATCCTTTCCAGCCTCGTCTCTTTTTTTGAATATCTAAAAGCTTGATGTGCTCGTTGTTAATTCCTGGAATTATAGTTGGAACATCTACGTCATATCTGAAAGTTGCTGCAGTACTTATTACCGGTTTTATTTTTGCATATTTTGTCTCAAAAACTTTTGCTTGTTCAGATTCTAAGGCAGTGAAAACAATGTCACAGGACTCAACTTTTATTTTTGAGGCGTCCTCTACTTTAATTTTTAAGGTCTCAGAACTAGGTTTTTCTTCACAGAACCAGTTTAAAGCCCCATCACTATTCCTTAGGGCGTCTTCATAGTTTTTCCCAGCTGATCTTTTTGAGGCAGCTAGCTTAGTTATGTTAAACCATTTATGGTTCTGAAGCGCAATAACAAATTGTTGACCTACTACTCCAGTTGCTCCAATTATTGCTACATTACGCATATAAATTATCAGCTACATTATGTACCTATATTGTGATATTTAAAGTGAGTTAATCCGATGCAAAGACGGTAACATAACCCCTTTTAGTGATCACGTCTCAGGGTTATTGATGTCAAAATCTAAAAATAGACAATTTCAAAATAAAATATTATGGCAAGACCCTGTTCCTAATCAAAGTTGGATTTCTGAGTATCATGATCGCATCCGCAACATAGCTGTTAATGTAGTGAGTGAGAGAACACTTATTGATATTAGTAGCTTGAAGGAAGGCTATCCGTCTCCTGCGCCTTCTTATCCACACATTTTCAATAGTCTACATATCGCACAAGGCGTTTATCAGGCTGAAAAAAAAGGGTATGATGCAGTTATAATCGGTTGTATGCTGGAAGGTGGACTTAGAGAATCACGATCTCTAGTAAAAATACCTGTAATTGGCGCTTTTGGCGCATCTTCATGGCTAGCTTCTATGCTCGGTCACAAGTTTTCAATTTTGGTTACAGATAAACACGTATCACATATTGCCGAAGAGTTAATTGAAAAAAACGGGTTAGAAAAAAAAGTAGTTAGTATTAAATGTCTTGAATCAAAAACCTCAAAACTGATATTCAAAGATCAAAATAGGTATGTGGATTTAGTGATAGAAGCCATGGATAAGATTATCGAAGAAGATGGAGCTGAAGCAATTATTCCATTTTGCACAATTACTGGGTCTATACTTGCCTCAAGAAAAGCACTTTCTATAAAGGGAGTGCCAATAGTTGATCCTGTAAGTACATCAATAAAAATAGCAGAATCTATGACCGAGTTATGGAAGACTTATGAAATTGAGGTATGTAGAAAATCTATATATAAAAAACCACCATCTTCATTTCTGGATAAAATTCCTATTTAGACCAAAGTTGAGGCTATACAACCCGCTAATATTATGCACTGAGGATTAGTGAATATTAATAGGCGCCATCATTAAGTTTGAGGTCTTTATGAATTGTTCTAATCGCATCTTCAGCGTCTTTTTCTGACACTACAAATGATACCCCCAATTCTGATGAGCCTTGTGCGATCATTATTATATTGATCCCTTTTTTTGATATTGAGCTAAATATTTTTGCAGCAACACCTGGAGTCCCACGCATCCCATCGCCTAAAGCAGCTATGACATTTACGTCTTCTTTAGGAATAATGTCCGTAACCACACCTTTTCCAAGAAGGGCCATCTCCAAAGTATTTGTTACGTGATGGAGCGCATTTCTACGCACTATTATTCCAATATTTGCTTCAGAAATACTTTGTGAGATCATTAAAATGTTAGTCTTACTTTTCTGAATTACTTCAAATATTTTTGCTGAAGTGCCTGGCTTTCCAACCATTCCAGCCCCACTAATTGTAATTAGCCCAACATCTCTAACTAAAGCCAGAGCTTTTACTATACCCTTTGGTTTACTTGGCGCATCATCAACGATAAGCGTGCCCGGTAAATCACTTGCAAAAGTGTTACGTACTTTCACAGGAATTTTTTCATCAGCTACCGGTTCAAGAGCTCGTGGATGTATGGCCTTTGCTCCAAAAGCAGTCATTTCAAGAGCTTCAGCATATGTTAGTTTTGGGATGATCTTGGCATTATCTATTATCCTCGGGTCACCAGTCATAATTCCATCTACATCCGACCATAGACATACTTCGTCAGCTCCAATAGCAACAGCTATTATAGTCGCAGAATAATCAGAACCTCCTCTTCCTAAAGTAGTTATATACCCATCTTGAGTTACACCTGTAAAACCAGAAACTACCGGAATTATTCCTTTTTGAATTACCTGAGTTAATCTTGATCTGATTTTTGATTTGGTAACCTCCATCAAAGGAGATGCTTCACCAAAAAAGTCGTCTGTTATTATACCCGCTTCTCCACCTTTAAAACGACAGCTCTTTAATCCAACGTCCTTTAGGTTAAACTCCAATAGTAAGCTTGATAATTCTTCGCCAAAAGAGAGAATAAAGTCATTTGAACGTGCGGTAATTTCTTTTATTGTAGTTATTGCCAAAATTAGCTTTTCTAGTTCCGAGAAAATAGAGGATATACTGTGGATAGCTTCATTTAGATATTCTTTATTTGATATGGACTCTTTCGCGGCTTTTTCATGATTGATTCTGATTTTATTTAAAGTAATTTTAACCTTTTCTTCATCACCGTCAATTGCTTGATTGATCATTTTTAGTATGTTATCTGTAGTTTCTCCAATCGCTGATACGACAACGACCAAATTGTTACCTTTTGAAAATTTTTGTATTATTTCTGAACTATTTCTAATAAGTTTACCATCTGAAAGTGAAGACCCCCCAAATTTCATTACTATTTTCAATTTAACCAATCTCCTGCCAAACGGTTTTTTACTTCAAGCAAGTCCCGCATGATGGCGCTCGCCGTTTCCATACCTCCTGCGCCTTTACCTATTATTATCTCATCACCAGCTGATTCCGAAACATATTTCACTGCATTAAGTGTACCATTAATACACATTGGATCATCTTTACTAATCATTCGAGGCTTCACATCAATTTCATCTCCAATACGCCCAATAAGTTTGATGCACTTTCCACCCTTTTTCGCGGTTTCAACCTCATTTTTAGAAATATTTCGGATTCCTTCAACCTTCAAATCGTTTAAAGTGGTTTCCCGTCCCATAATCCAATTAGCAATTATTACTATTTTACATGCGGTGTCCCATCCATCAATATCTAGAGTAGGATCTGCTTCAGCGTATCCCAGTTTTTGAGCTTCACCTAGGGCTTCATCAAAATCTTTTCCATCTGATTCCATTGCTGACAAAATGTAATTGGTGGTCCCATTCAAAATACCTTCTATTTTAACAATTTTATCGGAAGATAGACATCTTTTCCCAAAATCTAAAACAGGAGTACCGCCACCAACTGTCCCGCTAAATAATAATGAAACTTTGTTATATCTTGCAAGATCCGATAATTGGGGTAAACTTTTAGCTAAAGGTCCTTTATTTGTTGTGATTACATTCATTTTTCCTTTTATAGACTGCTCAATATGTAACAAACCGGGCTGCGCAGTATCGATATTAGTTGGAGTTGTCTCAATTACAATATCTGCGTCCAATGACTTTAGAAGATCTACCGCCTTTATGTTGCTTTTCCCTAATTGTGGGTAAGATGCAACAGTACCTGATTCTAACTTTGTTTTTAAAACTGCTTCTAAATTCAATTCACTTTCATCTACAACTGCTCCGCCTTTATCAATAATGCTTACAATTCTAGGATGAAGACCATATTTTTTTATTAATTCTCGTTTACGTTGTAATATTAGCTTAGTAAAGTTTTGACCAACGACACCGTACCCTATTAAGATAATGCGCATACATAACGGTAGATTGTTTGACGTTTTTTATAGTTTTAGTTTGAATTATGTTTTGGATATAAAAAGCGGTTTGATATAAATTATATGTACGGGTGATCCAATTTTCTTCTAAATATCAGAAATTATCCATGGCGTAGCTCAAGTCGATTATTCTCCGGCAACTCAATTCGGGGGTAATGTAATAGTCAAGACATGTTCATTTAAGACAAATTTAATAGCATTGCCTGAAAATATGGCGATTTGCTAACTTCACTCAATATGGATATACTTTCTCAGAACACAGTATATGTCCTACTATTCTTCTAAAAAATGTTGATTTAAAATATATTATAATACATCAAAGGCAAACTTTATGGTCTTGAAATTTATCAGTAATGTAGATATATTTGGAAAATAAAAGAGATATTATTATAGAACCGTATCGAACATAACTTATAGTTGGATATCTAGAGGTTAAAAAGATGATATTTCAGATAGATGAATTTGGTGTGGCTGTACGAGTAACTGGTCATTTTACAAGTTTAATTTCAAATTATATAATGGTTAAACCGAAAATAATATTGAACACAATGAATAAAGGCTTCAAATCAACAAATATTAGTTCCCAATGTTTAGTAACTTATTCATTTAAGGGGATAAAGATCCATGAATAATTTTTCATTGTCTTGTATCGGCTGCAATTCAATATTTTCAATAACTGAACTAATTTATGAATGCCCTAAATGCGGTGATTTACTAGAAGTCTTAATAGATTATCGAAGAATTAAAGCAAAGCTTTCAAAGAGCGGATGGCGAAAAAGACCTATTTCAGTTTGGAAATACTTCGAACTTCTGCCCTATCAAAACTCATCTAACATCATTACTCTCAATGAAGGGGGTACAGGATTGCATAAATGCCGAAAACTAGGTGCGTTTTTAGGGTTAGACAACCTATATGTAAAAAACGAAGGTGAAAATCCAACAGGTTCATTTAAAGATCGAGGGATGACTGTTGGAGTTACAAGAGCTTTTGAGAGCGGTGCACAAAGTGTAATATGCGCCTCAACAGGGAATACCTCTGCATCCCTTTCAGCTTATAGCGCTAAAGCTGGCATGAGACGTATTGTTCTTATTCCATCAGGAAAGATCGCCTATGGGAAACTAGCTCAGGCTATTGTTTACGGAGCTCAAATAGTACAAGTGCAAGGCAATTTTGACGAGTCACTAAAAATTGTGCTTGATATTTGTAAAAGAAATAGACAAGTGTACCTCCTCAACTCTATTAATCCTTTTAGAATTGAAGGGCAAAAAACTTTAGCATTTGAAATATGTGATCAGCTAGGTAGGGTTCCCGATTATATGGTAATGCCAGTAGGCAACGCTGGAAACATTAGTGCAGCTTGGAAGGGATATTCTGAGTTTTTAAATCTAGGCATCATATCTGACAGACCTAAAATGATTGGTGTACAAGCTCAAGGTGCTTCACCAATTTTCCAAGCTGTTAAAAACTCCAGGAAAAGCATAGACCCTATAAAGAAACCTGAGACTATTGCAACCGCTATTAGAATTGGCGCACCTATAAGCTGGAAAAAAGCATTAAGAGCAATTTATGAATCAAATGGCACTGCACTTGCGATTGAAGATAAAGAGATATTGGAAGCACAAAGCCTTTTAGCTAGACTTGAAGGATTATTTGTTGAACCAGCGTCAGCCTCACCTATAGCTGCTCTTAAAAAACTTGTTAGGGATGGAGTAATTAAGAAAAAAGAGATTGTTGTATGTGTCGCAACAGGTAATGGGTTGAAAGATCCAGAGATTGTCGGCCGAATGTATGAAAAACCAATTGATTTAGCACCAGAAGCTGAGATTGTAGAAAAATTCTTAGGTCTATCTGAAGCAGTTTCGCCTAGGGTGATTTAACACACGTTTTTTAGTTAATATCCTTGGATAACCTTAATAAAACTAACTTTACCTCTCTATCGCTGAGAAGATGAGTGAAAACACCAAAAAGGCCATAGAAAAAGTTGAAGAACTTCAAAAAAGAAGGAAAATAATAGAACTAGGCGGCGGCCAAGAAAGAATAGATAAACAACATGCAGCTGGTCGACTTACAGCTCGCGAACGTTTAGAGACATTCTTTGATCCAGGGTCGTTCGGTGAGATAGATGCTTTTGGAAGAACAATGGGGCGAGAACTTGGAATGGATAAAGTTAATCTTCCAAGTGATGGAGTAATTATAGGCACTGGGACAGTTTACGGTAGATCTGTTGCAGCTATGGCTCAAGACTACACTTGTATTGCAGGTACAATGGGTGAAATGCATGGCAAAAAAATAGTTAAGATCACAAAATTAGCTGCAGAGTGGAAAATTCCTATAGTTGGATTCAATGAATCTGCGGGAGCTCGTCTTCAAGAATTTCTTGAAGTTTCTAAACAATATGGCGAATGGTTTTATTATACATCAATTTATTCAGGCGTTATACCTCAGATAGCTGTAATGAACGGTGTTGTTGCAGGAGGGCAATCCTATCAGCCGGGGTTAAGTGATTTTATTTTTATGACAAAGGATTCATCGACCTTCATAGCTGGTCCGCCCCTAGTCGAGGCAATGACGGGTGAGAAAGTAAGTACTGCGGATTTAGGAGGTGCAAAAATGCATTCATCTGAGAGTGGAGTTTGCCATGTAGTCGCCGAAGATGAGGTAGACTGCATTAACAAGGTTAAGGAACTTTTAGCCTTTCTACCTTTGAATAATAAACAAAAACCTCCATGGCAAGAAACTGGTGACGACCCAAATAGAATATGTGACACTTTGTACAATATTGTTCCACCCAATCCAAAAACACCGTATGACATGCATGATGTCATCAGCGAGATTGTTGATAATGGCTTTTTCTTTGAAATACACAAGGATTATGCGAAAAGCATGGTTGTTGGATTAACAAGGTTTAATGGGTATACAACCGGAATAATCGCAAATAACCCACTATTTTTAGCAGGCGGGATAGATGTTTGGGCAGCTGAAAAAGCAGCCAGGTTTATCAGGTTCTGTGACGCATTTAATATTCCATTAGTTTATCTTGTAAGTACACCTGCGTATATTATAGGATCAGTACAAGAAAAACTCGGAATGATATTCCGAGGCGCATCATTGTTACACGCCACTTCTGAAGCAACTGTACCTAGAATAACGATAATTTTGGGTTGGGCCTATGCCGGCGCATATATTGCTATGAACTCAAAATACATGGGAGCTGATTTAGTGTATGCATGGCCAACTGCGGAAATAGGACTAGTCGCTGCCGAAGGTGTTGTTAATGTTGTCTACCGTAAGGAAATTGCTGCAGCTGCAAATCCTGAAGAAGAGCGGAAAAAAAGAGAAGAAGCATTTAAAGACACATTCATGAAAATTTATTATCCTGCATCATATCAACACATTGATGACGTTATTGATCCAAAAGACACAAGGAAAATAATTATCAAGAGCTTTGAGTTACTTAAACACAAAGATCAGAAGCTTCCTTGGAAAAAACATGGAAACATGCCGTTATAAAAAGTGTTAATCATAATAAATTTAGAATAAAAACAAGTTGGAGTTTACTCCGACTCGTTTTTTAAGATTATAACACCAAATATTATTTTTTTAATATGTTAAAGACTAATAGTAAATCGGTTAATAAATTTTAATTATTTCCCCTGTGGTAAAATGTTGAATTCCATGCTTTGATTTAGCAACTAAATTACCTTCTGGATCTATATCAATAACTCTGATTTTCAGAACTGTACCGTTATTTTCTTCGATTTCAACTTCTCTATTTTTCAGAATATTTCTTTTTCTCCATACGTCTAATATTTCTTGTTTTTTTCCAGCTTGAATATTATCATATAATTCTTCAAGATGTACAAGTATTTGGTTAAGAAGTTTGGGTAAAAAAAATGTGCGATTACATTCTTCAAACAGAGTCGTTGCTTTCTTATGTATAGATTTAGGTAACATTGATCGCGGAAAATTAACATTTATCCCAAAACCGATTGCAATATATTCAATTTTTTCTTTAGAAATGATTGATTCAGCGATAACTCCGCACACTTTTCTTCCGTTTATTAGACAATCATTAGGCCATTTCAATTCAGTTATTAGTGATGTTTGATCCTCAATGCCGAGAGATACAGAAGCTCCTGCTGCTAATGAAACCAATGAACTTTGATTCGGAGAAATTTTTGGTCTTAGTAATATACTGAAGTATAAACCACCTGTGGTTGTAAAAAAATCTCGATTAAACCGTCCTCTTGCATTTGTTAATTTATCAGATAATACTAAGTATCCTTCTGGCTCTCCTTGAGCAGCTCTCTCGTGAATTTTTTTTTGTGTGGTATCAATAGATTTCATATACTCCATTTTTTTTCCTAATTTTATTGTGTTGAAGATATATTGTTCTTTTTTTGATGAGTTGGTATATGTGTCCATATTCGCACTTCTCTTATGAGTTGAAACTATCACTTTTTTTTCTTAGTCTAACTGCAATTGGATTGACTCCCTCATTTGTAGGGCGAAGAATTGACCCGCGATTGAAACCGTAGATAAATCTACTAATTAGAGTTAACAAAAAACCGCGAAACAATTGTGTGTTGAAATCTATCACAAATCTAAAGACCATAACACCTAATTTTTTAGCTAATCCGACAATTTCACCAATTATGTCTAGTATTGTCCACTTCTTTCCATATTTCTGGAGGCTAAGGTTTATTGTTCGCAATATTTGTCAGCTTCTACTTTTGGTATCATAGATGAATCATTACATGTATTTTTGTTTTGTTGGATATTATTAGACTTACCACTAAAAAGATAAAAATCACTATATTTTTTTTCAGAATATACAAGTAATCCCCTTCAATTTCTATACTGATTTCTATAGATTTAATAAAGTTGGAGTATATTATATTATTGATAATTGGTGAAAGAATGGCAAGAGCAACTTGGAATAACATCGTAATTGCCGAAAGTGATAAAACGATAATTGTAGAAGGAAACTTATATTTTCCACCCGATTCGACAAATTCTCAATACCTCAAAAAGAGCAGTTCTCATAGTACTTGCCCCTGGAAAGGTGAAGCGAGCTACTTCGATATAATTGCGAATAATAAAATTAACAAGAATAGCGCGTGGTATTACCCTGAACCTAAAGAAGCTGCAAAAGAAATTAAGAATTATGTAGCTTTCTGGAAAGAAGTTAAGGTAGAATCATAAAAATAATTTACAAATATTTTGTACATTTATTAATCAATAATAAATTAAGATCGATCAGCTTAATAATTATCATTTAGTCGACAAAGGTAAAAGGTATATTAAACTACATCTATCTTAGTTTTGCATATTGGTTGAGATATGTTGCGTTGATGTTGGATTAGGCACAGAAGACATATTATTTTATAATCCATCATGGAGTGACTGCTTTAAGATAGTCATTCCTGCGCCTACTCAAGTTTTTGCAAGGAAAGTTCTAAGCATCAAGAAAAATAATCTTTTTTTTTCAGGAGGAATAATTGGTGGAGGTCCAATAACCCAGTCAGTAAAAAATCGAATAAAGGCCGGAGTTAAGATTGTGGCTACGCCTGAAGCTGCTTTGACCTTCAATTATGATTTAGCGGAAGTTAAGTCACTCGGAATAGATGTTCAAGAAATGTGTCCTGATGGAGATTTTGAAGAAATAAAATTGAATGAGGTTGATGTGGAGCTTATTAACGAGGTCAGTAAGAATAATCTAATTTTTAATAAGTTGGATTTTATTATTTTCGCTGTTCAAGATCATGGAAAACCTTTAGATGGGAGTTCAACTATTTCATATCGCCATAAAATTATTAGCGATCAAATAAAAAATGATCCGCGACCTTTAAGTTTCTTATACCATATATCTAAGATACCTGAATCATTGTTAAGAATGCGTTCTGATGCAAACAGATTGAGTGAATCATTCGACGGTCAAATATTTGTTGCAGATACAGTTATAGCTGCGTCAATAGGTGCTACATTAGACCCTCAAG
>CAYNJB010000004.1:0-21225 GCA_964397515.1 uncultured Nitrosopumilales archaeon
GTTAACGTTATTGTTCCAAAAAAGCTTAATGAAAAACAAAAAAAATTACTTAAAGAACTCGCTAAAGATTTTGACTAATAACTTAATATCTAATCTAAACTAACTCCATAAATATCTCATTAGATATGAACATCATTCATCTTTGAATAACGAATAAGTTTATTTGCTGTTTCATTTATATAATATTATAGTTATAACATTGACCGTAAATAATTTAATAAGAAACGAAAGTTATATTCAAAAAAAACTTAACCCACTTCTTAGATTAAGTAAAAAATCTTGTAGCAGATGCTTCTTTTGTTATTCCCATTGTCCAAGGAACCGTTATAAATATAAAATAATTATTCAAAAATTAAAACAAAATAATTGAGAAATCTCTCAACAAATGACATTTAACTTCAAACATTCTCATTTTTACCCAAAGATGATGAAACGGCATAAACATAATGACCACTATATCCTCCTTCTACACGCAGTAAACCCTTAGAAGTTAGACTTTTAAGAACCGTTGAAGCAATAGACGCTTTCACTCCTAAAACTCTTGCAGCACCATATATTGTAATTGCTTTAAGAGAAGCTAAGTTCCTTACTAACTGGTCATCATTTAATTTTGGTAATAACACCTTTATTTGTTTAGTTGCTTGATCTTTTTTCCACTCCTTTTTAGTAGTTGTTTTATCAGTTTTATCTTCAGTAGTTTTTTGATTTTTTTCTGACTTTGCTAAAGACTTCTTTTTCTGTCCACCCATCTAAACCGCTTCCTTATCTCCGCTATAACATATATTTTTGATACTATAAAGCATTATGATTAAGTAAAAATATAATTAAGAAACTTTTATAGACTATTATTTTAATTTATAAAATACCATTGCCGAGGTAGCTCAGCCTGACTCTTAACATAAGAGAGCTAAGGAGAGAGGCAAATACTCTAACACTCGGCTGAAGACCGAGCCGTCGCAGGTTCAAGTCCTGCCCTCGGCACATATTTTTATATCAAATTATAACATGTAATAGATTATTTTTTTCTCCTGATTTCACTCTTACTTTATTTTTGAACCTGATTATCCCCCAATTAAGTTAATCAGCTGGAAAAATTATAGACCAGATATATTTGGTGTAAAACAAATTGAAAATAAGGTGCAATACGCAATAGTTGAATGCGAAACTCAGCCAAATAAATCAAAACTCACAAATAAGAATTGGCGAAAAATATCTAGACAAACCAAGATATTCGAACATTCATCATTGATGTATATTTTAGCTATTCCATCTGAAAGTTTATCAAAAATGATCTCATTTCGAAGATTTTGGGAGATATGGCTTATCAACACTGTAACCAAAGAAGTTAATAAAATCCCTTCATGTACTTGATAAAATAATTAGAATGTATGTTCATATTTAGTAAGTCTAATTAACGATTAAATCTATATCAACTACTTTTCTTAGTCTTTACTGAAATTCGGACTGTTTCTTCTAGATACCAATATAAGCAATTTATTTCTCATATATGTCGATCTGCTTTGTCTGACTTAGATGATAATTTAAAAAAAACCATAATTCCCGGTAAACTTGCAATGAAATATCATCCGTTATACAAAGGGAAAATTGAAATTGTACCAAAATGTCCTATTACAAAGTTAGAGGATTTCTCAATTTGGTATACACCTGGTGTAGCTGAACCTTGTAAACAAATTTCCAATAATGTTAACTCTGTTTTTGATTATACAAACCGCGGGAATACTATTGCAGTTGTAAGCGATTGTACAAGAGTTCTAGGATTAGGTGATATTGGTCCTGAAGCTGGATTACCCGTAATGGAGGGAAAAAGTTTGTTATTCAAATTCTTGGGAGGTGTTGATGCTGTTCCACTAGTTTTAAGAACTAAAGTTCCAGACGAGTTAATTTCAACTGTAAAGATTCTTGAACCAAGTTTTGGAGGGATCAATTTAGAAGATATTGAAAAACCAAAATGTTTTTACATTCTTGAAAAACTCAAAAAAGAGCTGAATATACCTGTTTGGCACGATGATGCACAAGGAACTGCAACTGTCCAAGTAACTGCATTACTAAATGCTTTAAAATACACGGGCCGCAACATTAAACAAGCAAAAATAACATTGTTAGGAGCAGGAGCATCTAGTATATCCATTGCTCAACTACTTATTACTACAGGAGCAAACCCTAAAAATATAATATTAGTTGATTCAAAAGGCATACTTAATCAAGATAGATTAGATCTTAAAGATATTGATCCATATAAGTGGGATCTATGCTTAATTACAAACGGTGAAAATAGAATTGGAGATATAAGTGACGCATTAGTTGATTCAGATGTATGTTTAGCTACTTCAAAGAGTGGTCCTGATATAATTAAGAAAGAATGGATAAGGAAAATGTCTGAAAATGGGATAGTTTTCGCTTGTGCTAACCCAATTTCTGAAATATGGCCATGGGACGCTAAAGAAGCAGGAGCAAAAATAGTTGCTACCGGTCGATCTGATTTTCCGAATCAAGTCAACAATTCTCTAGGTTTTCCTGGTATTTTCCGAGGAACACTGGATGTAATGGCAAATACAATAACTAATGAGATGTGTTTGGCAGCTGCGTTTGAACTTGCTAAAATAGCTGAAGAAAAAGGATTAAATGATAATTACATTATTCCTACAATGGATGATTGGGAAATATTTGTTAGGGAAGCAGTTGCAGTCGGTGAAAAAGCAATAGAACAAGGAATTACAAAAATTAAGCCAACTAGAAACGAATTAAGAGAAAACGCTTCGAATTTAATTACAAGAGCAAGAAATCAAGTTAAAACTCTTACTAAAGCCGGACTTATCAAACCATTCCAAGAATAAACATATTGTTAGAAAAAATTATTGTTATAAATCACAGTTTTTTAACTATGCTACACCTATTGTATTTCCAATTCCAGCTACAATAACATAATCTCCAGTTTTCGTCTTATCTTTAATAATACGTTTAACTCTGTTCTTGACATCTGTAATATTTTTAATTATTTCTTGTTTTATTTGTGTTATAGCTTCTTTTTCAGACATTTTCACAACTATAGCATAAAGTAAAGCTGAAGCCTTAGTAGATGATTCCTCAATTTGATATCTTTCTACACCTAATCCACCTATTGCAGCTCCAATCCCTTCTGCAACTTGACCTGTTTGTTCACCTTCAAACTTAAGAGCTGCATCGATGGTGATTACAAGTTTGACATTAGATTGTCCTTCAAATATTTTTTCTATTGCTTTACCTGGTTTACCTACATTACCTCCTGGGCCTTTTGCTTTTACTAAGAAAACTTTTCTTCCCTCGATATCCATATCACTTACTAACGTATCCTTTACTATTTCAGAAACAGGTAACCCTTTTTGTAGTTCAGAGACAACTAAAGGTCCAAAACTATCACCTATAGATAGACCTTTTGAAAACGCATCTATAGACGAATGATATGCTTCCGCTGAATCCATTATAGAAGGTAAAACAAATTGAAGCTGAGTTAGAGATAACAACCCACCAGGTTTTTTGCCTAAAAGATAAAAATGACGAACTATTCTATACATATTATTTAATCCGATTGTAACCTCGGTTAAATTTGTCAAATTCATTAAATGAGTATTATCAGCTTTAGGAGCAATAGTCTTAACAAGAGATTTTAATGAATCATCATATGTATCTGATAAATATCCAAGTTTCGGAACAATACCTTTTGGATCTATACTAATTGGAGAAATCATAAAAGAATTAATTGCTCTATCAACTTTTTCCTCTATAGCTTGAGGTTGAGAAGTATATTCACCTAATTTTTTCAACAATTTATCTCTTGACGAAATTTTCATAACTTCAAGCTTTTTAAGATGCTTTCTCACTTTTATAATCATAATATAGCCTTGAATTTTCTGACCATACATGAAGAAACCTACAAAAAAAAGAATCCAAATAACACTAAAAAATGACTCAAATAAACTCTGTTCTGCCATTTAACTCACTAACCTTTTAAAAAGAACGTTAAATCTTAATTCATAAACACAATTCATCAGTAAAATCATTTTTTCCTCAAACTCCAAACCTTAATATCTTTATCATAAAACCATAAAAAATAATAATATATAGGTATGTCGTAAAATTAATAATAGAAAAAACCGTTTAAGTTCATATATCTCTTAATATTCAGATTCAATTATCCTAATTCTAACCACTTTTCTAATTTTATAATATACATCTATTATTTTATATCAAACATTCTCAACGATAACCTTAAACTCCCTCTTATTATTTAATATCTCAGGGCTCGTAGCGCAGACAGAAAAAAATCTGGCGAAACATGGATAGCGCGGCAGCCTCCTAAGCTGCAGGTCGTGGGTTCAAATCCCACCGAGCCCGCCATAACCCTTGCCTACTATTTTGATTTTTTTAGGTTATCTCTACATTTTATTAGTTGTTGCAAGATATGATAAAAAAAATGATGATTTTTAATCAATCATCAAGGAGTTATAGAACGCAATGAGGTTAGTAATTGAAGTTCCCTTAACAACACAAGAAAACATATATCTTGCGACTATTAAGATAAAAACGGTAAAGTGTACAAAAGGAAGGTATGAAGAAAATGGGAAAACCACCAAGATGTCCTCAATGCGGAAGCAAAAAAATAATAGAGGAAAATCTCATTAATAAATGCAAGACATGTGGAACCCAATTAACAGGAAAAACTAAGACGAAAAAATCTAGTAAAGAAAAAACCAGATTCTAAATTTACCTACAAATACTCATAAATATTATATAATAATTTTATATGCAAATTAAATTTTCAAATCTAATAGTTTTGTAATTTTTTCAGCTTTAAGTTTGCCAATACCATCAACTTTTTTTAAATTGGATTCTTTTGCTTTGAACACGTTTCTTATAGACTTGAAGTTATCTAATAGTCGACCTGCTAATTCGTCTCCAATATTTGGTAGGCTTGCTACAACATATATTTGCCAATCATTGTCGCTCATTAATCTCGGTTTATGTTGGATAGATATTCTCTCGTCTTTCTTTTTTTGGAATCTCTTAACTAATGTATATAATGCATCAGCTGTGTGAAGGGATGTAGGTGTTGGTAAAACTGATATTCCCATATCCATTTGAATTTTAAATAAGGCTCCCCAGAAAGATCTTGGATTTTTTCTTTGTTCTAAGTCTTTCTCCACGTCTCCCTCCAAAATTAGAAGCGGTTTACTGTAAACTTCTCTTAATACTCCTATCTGTTCAAATAATCTTCCATTAAATAATGAACTCATAAAGTCAGCAACAGTCTTTCGCTCAACTGCACAATCTGAAGACACAATATAGTCTCCCGGTGTTATACTTTTTCGCTCTACTTCTAAGCCTAGTTCCAAAAGTAGGGATGGTATATGTTTAGGTTCACGGCTGTCTACGACTATTTTCATTATACTTCTCCTTGAATGCTATAGCCTACCAAAATTAATAGATTTGAATGTACAGTTTACTTTTAAATACTAGAGAAAAAGCCTATAATTTGCTATATATTGGCAATGATAGGTGACAAATTTTTTCATTACTTGAAAGTTCGATAAAATCTTTTTTTGATCAGTATCAAAGTTACCCTATTGTTCTAGATGCTTTACTTCAATGGGCTGATAATTCAACCGTTTGGCGTGAAGGGACACCTATTATCAAAACCTATCCATATATTTTAGAAAATCTTTTCACAAGATATCCTAAGAATTCAAGTGAAACTGCGTTTAAAACTATGGAGAATATTATAACTAAACTTTTGGTTACTGCGAATTTTAACATTAATCGGATTCAGGAAAACATTTACGCAAACTCAGAAAAATTGGATTCAACTCTGAAAACTAGTTTTTTTAATCGAATTGATAAATTTGATAATGCTGATAAGAAAGCTCTATACACTTTCCTATTAGATCTAAACGAGAAATCTCTCTTTTTATCTAATCTTGAAGAAGACCCAATAGAGGCTGATGATTTCAAAAAAATATTTGCACGGATAATAGCGTCTGAACCAAATTTCTCCGAATTAAGATTTATTTCTACCGCTGAAACATCAGGCTGCTTAAATAAACTTCTTAAAATAACTAAAAATCAACATTTTGTAGAGTATATTCCATCTTATATTATTAGAAAATTTAAAAATGAAATCATAAAAAAACTGGAAAACTCTTTAACTTTAAAAAAGAATCAACTTTCATCAAAAATAACCAAAAATATTGATGAAAAGTCAAAATCTCTATTGAAAGACTTACTTTCATCTAATGGTGTATTATATGCTCCCAATATAAATATCCAAAATGAAATTTCAACGATCGTAACAAAATATAAAGGATATGTAGCTTTATCTCCTTTTATACAAAATCAGTTAAAACAGCTCTTAGATTATACTCCTAACAAATATGTTCAGGATAAAACAGAAAATAAAGTTCTAAGAAAACTCTCAATTTTGTTAAAAGATACATCAGGAAACCCTGTTTCTAACGCTAATATCAAAATCGGGGAAGTACAAGACATAACTGACAACAGTGGCAAAATATCTTTAACTATACCTGATGGTTCATACACTCTTAATATACAAAAGGAGTTAAACACTGAAACCATAGATATTCAAGTTAAACAAGATACAAGTATTAACGTAATTCTTGAACCAAATGTCAAATTGAGTAACATTATAAGTCTTGGATATAAAACAGATTTACACGATATTCAAAGTCATCAAGAAAATATAGATATAACATCACTTCAGAAAGTAAGTATTCCAATCGAAGACCTACTCAATATAACTCAAGTAATAGGCACAAGTCATTCCGGTAAAACAACATTCATAAAACAAATAGTCAAACAAATTATAATATCAAAAATAAAACTTATCATAATTGATTTTAAAGGTGAATATCTAGAATTTACAAATCAGAGTAATTTTAATATATTTAGTCTCAAATCATCTAATCAGGATCAACCTCTTAAATTAAACATCTTTGCGAAACCTGATAAAAGTCAAACTCTCCCAAATGATGTTTCTTCAACCAAAATTCAAGCAAACTTCATTAAATCTTTATTTACGGAATTTTTCTTAGAAGAAAATAAAAATCTCTCTGAAAAACAACAATTTCTCCTTACAGAAGCAGTTCAAAAAGAATTAGAGGAAACCAACCCCAACTATGAAAGTCTGGTTAATAAAATTCAAGATAACCCTGACCCAGATTCAAACTCATTATATACACTCTTTAAAAAATATCAGTTTCTGAAAAACATTTTTTACACACAGAATTCATCCAACACCTCCTTAAAATATCTAAACAAGCAAAACATGTTAATCAATTTATCAGGGAAAGGTCTCCAAAAACAACCTAAATATTCAGAAAAAAAACTTCTACTTTATTCTTTACTAAAAATTTTAGAATCTAATTTACATTTAGTAAATGAAAAACAGTTGATAGTAATTGACGATGGAGCAACGCAAATAAAAGATAATCTATTCAAAAATGAATCAATATCATTATTTAAAAATTTAACAAGTAAATATGGAATTATTTTATCTGGAAAAAATGCGTTACTAAACCTTTTAGATCTATCCAAAACCATCACTATTCATAAACAATCAAACAAAAATTCAGTCCAAGATCTGATAACAAACTTATCATTTGAAGAAATAAATAAAAACAATGATTTACTTGAAAATATCCCTCTAGGTACGTGTTTTATAAAATCTTCTACATACAAAGGTCCAATACTATATTACAAATAACTTAATTATGATCTTAATTTATGATGCAACATTTTTCAAGAATAAAAAAAAACACTAAATATGTAATATTAAATTTTCATTTTACTTTAACACTTTAATTACATTTCCTTTAATATATACCGTCTTCAAACTCTGCCAATAATCAAAATCCTTTTGGATAGTGATATACTTTGAAGCCTGTAACCCATCAGCTATCACATCAGCAACAACTATTGTTTCTGGCTTAAATCGGTAGCTATACCTGTTTCTAACACGTTCTAATTCTCCACCAACCAATTTTTCATCACCACTATCTGCCATATTTGCTAAAATTTTTATAACTTCTTGTTTATTTGGAGTAACTTCAATAATCATAACTCCACCATCAGAATCCTCTACTAAAAATTCTCGAGACTCACCAAATAAAATAGAGTTATTTGATAATACTAAATATGATGTAAATACTACAACTATAACTGAAATAAGTAATACTACTGATAAATCCCGCCTCATAATGCTGTTTAATGCTACTTGGATAAAAAATAAATTTTTCTCTATTGATTTGAAAACGAAATTTATTCTATTAATAATAACTTTTTTTCACCTAATTCTAAAAATTTTTTTAAACATTGGATTATGAAAAAACATCTTTTTCTTATTTTTATAATTAAAATTTTATCGTTTTCAATATTTATTTAATAATTTTTATATATCTTTATGTGAATAGCTTGTTCAGACATGGTCGGTATAGATTTAGTATTAGCATTAAGTCTTGGATTTGCTCTAGGTCTAGAACATGCTTCAGACGCCGATCATATTGTGGCTATATCCACCATAATTAGTGAAAATAAGAATATTAAAAAAGCGGCATCATTAGGAATTTTTTGGGGTTTAGGCCACACAATAACTCTCTTACTTGTAAGTATCATATTACTAACTTTCTCAACTTCTATTCCAACAAACTTAGTTAGCTTTTTTGAATTTTCAGTAGGAACTATTTTAATTATATTAGGTGTATCTGTAATCAAAAAAGGTTTTGACCGATTAAAGCATATGCATCCTCACATCCATAACAACAAAACTCACATACACTCTCATGATCATAGTAAAACTGAAGAACATAGTCATAAACATAAATCATTTTTTGTTGGTATGTTCCACGGATTAGCAGGAAGCGCTACTATTATGCTCTTAATATTGCCTAGCTTGAACTCTGTTTTTGATGGTCTTGCATTTATTCTTGTTTTTGGAATTGGTTCCATTGGAGGAATGCTAATAATCAGTACTTTAATCGGTTTACCATTTGCTCTTTCATCTAAGCGATTTTCCACTTGGAATATAAGGATAAGATTTATAGCTGGTTTTATCAGCATATTATTAGGTTCTATAATTATTTACCAAATTTTACAGGATAATAATATATTATTCTTCTGAATTAACACACACTTTGTGATTTAACATACTATGTGGTGCGGGGGGTGGGATTTTCTCTCTCAAGTAAAGAGATTCGAACCCACGAACCCCTACGAGACGGGATCCCTTATCTAGCCTTTTTTAAGCCCTTTTGATACTTTTTACGTGATCTTAAGTCCCGCGCCTTTGGCCAGACTTGGCTACCCCCGCAGCCTAACATCACTAGGATGTATAGGGTAATAACTTAATCGTATTATAATCCTATTATACCTTCTAAAACCGCTATAATTATAACACCTAAAATTACTAAACCAACTACTTTCTTATTAAATGATTTATGAGCGTGAGGTAATAATTCTCCTGCACCTATGTAGAGAAATTCCCCAGCTACAAAAGCAATTATTAACTCGTATACGTTATCGGGAATTATAATTGATAAGGTTGCACCAATTGGGTATAGAATAGCTGATAAAATTATTAATATTATTATTCTCTTATTTACCCAACCCTGACTCTTAAGAACCACTGTTGTTGTTAATCCCTGTGGCAATTCATGAACAACTACTGCTAGTGCTATGAACAATCCAAGTAAAGGATTAGTCAAGAATCCTATAGCTATTGCAATACCGTCAACAAGATTATCTGTACTTATTCCTATTAACGCAGGAACACCAATATCTTCTATTTTGCATTCTTTTTCACCGGAAACATGAATAGTTACTAACATCTCTATAATATAAAATGAGAAAAAACCTAAACCTATAAATTGCCAATTATCACTTGGATTTGATTCTGGTAATAACTCAAACAACGCTGTTGCAATTACTATTCCTGATGCAAATCCAACTACTTGATTTAAATTAAATTTTATTCTTGAATATAATGGAAAAAATCCACCAACAATCGTTGCTAAGCTTGCTATTCCAGCAAAAACAAGAATTAATGGGTCAAACATTATTCATGGCTTACATTATTCAAATATTAAAGTTTAATGTTATTTTAAATTAAAACAAATATTATAAACGTAATTTCTCTTGGTAAAATCCTTTTCACCCAATTTTAGGATTTACATACTAAATTAGTTAGAATATATCATAGATTAAACTCTCCGATGGAGTGTCGTGAAGCGTATTTCTCATCTATTTCCACTCCTAACCCTGGTTTATCACTCATTTCAATGAAACCATCATGTAAAGGCATGTTCTTAACTAGCTTTTTCCAAATTGGTACATCATGCCCATGTATCTCTAAAACACCAAAGTTAGGAATTGCCGCTGCTACGTGAGCCTGCGCAATTGTTCCTAAAGGACTTGCTATATTATGCGGTGAAGTAATCATTTCGTTTAAAGAAGCAAGTTGAGCTATGAATTTAGTCTCCATGAGGCCTCCTGCTTTTAAGGCGTCTGGAGTAATAATTTTAATATGCGTATTTACAACCTCAGAAAACTCATACCTCCTATAGTAATTTTCTCCTGTAGCAATTGGAGTAGTTGTAGAATCAGCTATTAAGTTTAGAATCTTATAGTTAAAAGGTGGCACTGGATCTTCAAGCCACATGATATTATATTTTTCAAGAGACTTTGCAATTCTTATTGAACTTTCTACATTAAACCTCCAGTGAAGGTCAAAAAGAATATCTATATCTTCTCCAACAGCTTCCCGAACAGCCGCAACTAAACTTTCTATGTGCTTAACTTCTCTATTGTTAAGAGCTCCTGTTTCCTTGTTATAATCTTTAGAATACGGTGTTGGTACATCAAGATCAAATTTAATCGCGGTAAATCCCTCATCTTTCATCTTCTTTGCTCTAGAAGCATACGCTTTTGGCGTATAATTTTCTGAAAATGTTTCTTTTGAAGCCCTTCCATGTATAGACGCGTTCATCTTCTCCTCATTTTCAACTTTCTGTTTTTTCATCCAATGTGGTACTATAGGTAATAAAGTAGGATCCATCGCTTCTAAAGTCTCTCCACTATGTGTATCAACATAAGTCCTAATTTTTGACCTAAACCTACCTCCAAGTAAAGTTGAGACAGGCACATTAAGATGCTTACCAATAAGATCTAACAATGCTATCTCTATAGCTGAAATAGCGTGAGCATTAATACCTGAAACACCTGAAGGCACGGTTGCCCACATCAATTTATCATAAAGCCTATTGATATCAACTGCGTCTTCTCCAATTATTAATCTCCCTAAGTCTTTTATTACTCCATCCAATCTTGGAGCAAAAAATCCTTCACCGGTCCCATAATTCTCCCCAGAATAAACTCTAACAAACGTCCAATAGTAATTCCCTACAACTGTCCCAACTTTAATATCCGTAATTTTAAGAACCATGTTAAATCCGTTATCCATTAAACCATATAAAAATAACAACTATTCCTATTTAAAGACTAAAAATGTTCATCCCACTAAAATAACATATATTCATTTATTATTGATATTGTTATTAATGAAAACAGTTAATCCTTGCTATCTTTAAGGGTAAGATACAATGGAGTTCAAAACAAAAATTCAAGATAAAACTTGGAGTTCCATTCTTGAATCAGAGATAGCAAAAAATTGGTCAAAAGATCAAATCTATGAATTTAAAGAACAATCTTCAAAGGAAGTCTTTGTAATTGATACACCTCCTCCTTACCCCTCAGGTAGACCATGGCATATTGGCGCCGTAGCACATTACTCACAAATAGACATGATCGCAAGAACTTCTAGGATGATGGGTTATAACGTGCATTTCCCTATTGGTATAGATCGAAACGGATTACCAGTTGAAATATACACTGAAAAAAAACATAAGTTAAAACTACATCGAACACCTAGATCCGAGTTCATAGAACTATGTAAAAATGCTTTAGATGACTTAGAACAAGAAATGATCGAAATAATGAAAAACATAGGGATGAGTGGAAACTTTAAAGATTATTACAGAACTGATTCCGAAAATTATAGGCAACTAACTCAAAGGACTTTCATTGATTTATGGAAAAAAGGACTAATATATGAAGCAAATAGGCCTAACAATTATTGTAAAGGCTGTAGAACTACTATAGCCGATGCAGAAGTCTCATATCAAGAAATACCTACTAAACTAGTTCATGTCAAGTTTAAAGTAAAAGAAATGGACACATATATCGAAATTGCTACAACAAGACCCGAACTTCTGTTCTCTTGTCAGCTAATTATTGTAAATCCAGATGATGATCGTTATAAAAAATATCATAACATGCATGTTATTCTCCCACTTTTCTCTCGTGAAGTTAAAATTATGCCTCATTCTTCAGCAAAACCAGAATTTGGAACTGGGGCAGTCATGATATGTAGCTATGGTGATTACACTGATCTTCTTCTATTTAGAGAGTTAGGTTTAGAGGAAATATTATCAATAGATACAGAGGGAAAAATGAGTAATGCAGCAGGCAAATATGCAAAGCTGAAAGTTGAAGAAGCTAGAGCAAACATTATCCAAGATCTAGAAAGCAAACAACTGCTTGTAAAACAAGAGGTTATAATGCATCGAACACCTATTTGTGAAAGAAGTAGAACACCGCTTGAAATCATTCCTATGAAGGAATTCTATCTCAAGCAAATGGATTACATACCAATTATGAGAAAATTAGCTAATGAATTATTTTTTCATCCGGAAGAACACCGTCAAATTTTATTAAATTGGATTGATGCTATAAAATATGATTGGCCAATTTCAAGGCGAAGATACTATGCAACAGAAATTCCTATTTGGTACTGCAAATCTTGTCGTACACCTGCTATTCCTAAACCAGGTAAATATTACCGTCCTTGGATAGATCCAGCTCCTTTTGATAAATGCGAAAAATGCGGTGAAAAAGAATTTGAGGGTGACACAAGAACTTTTGATACTTGGATGGACTCTAGTATATCGCCTCTATTCATCTCAAATTATGGAGTGACTGAAAGATTATTTAATAAAACTTATCCAAATAGCATAAGGCCCCAAGGAAAAGATATCATCCGAACTTGGTTATATTACACTATTCTTAGATGTCATTATCTTACTAACAAATCCCCATTTAATCACGTTTGGATCATGGGTTATGGCGTAGATGCGAAGGGTGAAAGAATGAGTAAGAGCAAAGGGAATGTTATAGATCCACAACCAATATTAAATAGGTATGGCGCAGACACATTCCGTCTATGGTCAGCTTCTGAATCAAGCTTAGGTTCAGACTTTAGATGTTCAGATTCTAAAATTAATGGAATTCAAAAATCAATGACTAAATTGTGGAATATCTCTCGTTTTGTATCAAGTTTTCCTCAACCTAATAATGCAGAATTAAATCCTACTGATGAATGGATATTAGCCGAACTTTCTAAATTAGTGGAAGAATGCTTAACAGGATATCGTAATTACAACTTCTTTATCCCATCAAACAAAATCCGAGAATTCACTTGGAATATTTTTGCCGCTCACTATATTGAGATGGCAAAAGGTCGAGCCTACGACTTCAATAATAAAATTAAGCAGGAAGCAGCTTGGTATACATTACATCAATGTCTCCAGACTATTTTACAACTTCAAGCTCCCATAACTCCTTTTATGACTGATTACATTTGGACAAAGCTCTACAGTAACACAAGTATTCATCTTGAACTATTTCCAAAAAACATTTGGAAAAACACTGGGGTTAAAAAAACTTCTGAACTCATAGAATTCAACTCTAAAATTTGGAATATTAAAAAAACATCAGGTAAGTCTTTAAGAGACCCAATAGATATAGCAATACCATTATCTCTAGACCCATTTAAAAAAGACTTACAAAAAATGCATAATATTTCCTAATATTCAACTTGTAGCAAAAAGTTAGATCAAACATTATGTTAACCAATAAAACCTATGCCATAACGCTAGCATATACTGACCTGTCTATTATTGAATTAGAGTCTTTTCTGAGATCAAGAAATGTCAATTATATTAGTAAAGGTCAAACTGGCCGTACTCTATTATTTGAAGTAGAAAAACTGCCTTCTGATATAGCAAAAGTTCTCGGGGGATATCATAAACTTGGGAAAATTCTTGTTGAATCAAATAACTTTGATAATGAAAGTTCTTTAACAAACTCTCTTGATAAAGCCACACTGTTTTCTTTTTTAAAAGATAAATCCAGATGGGCTATCAGCGTTTATTCTGATAAAGATGATTTATCTGACAATATGGAATCATTTCTTCGAGATTACCTAAAAAGTCGACTGAAAAAGGAACAAATTAAGAAAACTAATCCATTAAAAAGTTTGTACTCCAAGAATATAACTGGAGAATTAGAAATATCTTCACAAATTATTCAAAATGAAAATTTACTCAACACAGGCTTCGAAATTATTGCAGTTAATATCAATAACAAATGGTTTTTTGGTAAAACAATTAATGTTATAGACCATATTAAATTCAAAGAAAGAGACTTCTCTAAACCTATTCAAGATTCCCAAATAAGTATACCACCGAAAATTGCTCGAATATTAGTTAATTTAACTGGATGTAATTCTAGAGATGTTATTCTTGATCCATTTTGTGGAATAGGAATAATCCTAACAGAAGCAATTATGTTAAATTTACATGTGTTAGGTTTAGATGTTGTTCCTTCTAGAGTATCAGCTGCACGAAAAAACCTAAAATGGGTTTCATCAAAGTACAAATTACAAAATAAAATTATTTATAATAATATTAAAGCTGGGAATGCTGAGAACATTAGTGAATATTTTCAAAAAGAAAGTATTGATGGTATTGCCAGTGAACCTATTCTTGTTCCCACATTAAAACACTTTCCATCAATTAAAGAAGCTGAAAACATTCTTAAATCTGCAGAAAAAGTTTATACAAACAGCCTTCCTGAAATGGAAAAAGTTCTCAAACATAACGGGAAGATAGCATTAGTTGTTCCATGCATTAAAACTATTAAAGATAAAATTCTCACATTTGATATAATCGAATCTGCGATAGATTTAGGTTTGAAAATAAATCAGCCAACAAAATTAAACGAACATCATCTATTAGTCAACGATAAAAGTCAAAAAGTTATGAGAAGTATCTATGTTTTCGAAAAACCTTGACTTTTCTTTGCTGCTATGATTCCTTTTCTAAGGGCACCCATTAAGATATAAACTTCTCTAGACGTTGGATTTCCTCTACCTATTAATCTTCTAACGGAATCCCTTAACAACCTAGTTTTATGCTTGGGATATTTTGAAATTTCTGCTAATTCTATGAAATAATCAATAAATCGCTCTTTTATTTCTCTAGGTGTTTCTGTAACTTCGTGACGATTCTTTTTTCTTGATATCATATACAAAATAATAGCTGCAGAATGTGCAACATTAAGTGTATTATATGTTGAATCAGTAGATATTGTTATCACAACATCACATTTACTAAGTTCATAATTTGTTAATCCAGTTGTTTCTCTCCCGAACACTATACATACATTCCCTTTAGTTTCACCAATTCTTTCTACAGCTATTTCTGGTGATACGGCATCGCGAACAATATTACGTGAACCTCCCAATATAGCTGATGAACCAACCAACAAATCAAATTTTTTTGTTAATTCATTAAATGATATTGACTCAGCATTACATAGAATATCAGCTGCATGTGATGAATATGGTAGAGCTTCTTTTAGTTTATAATGAGGATCAATAACTAATAGTTTAGAAGCGCCAAAATTCATAACCAGTCGAGCAAGATGACCTATATTCACTGGATAGGTCGGTTCAATTATTGCAACTGCAATATTATTTAAATTTGACTTTTCACTCATACCAAACACTCTAATCAATAATAGGTCTAAAATCATTTGTATATTAAGGGAAAAATAATCTTTAAACTTAAAGACGATGATATAAAATAACTTCGTACATTTTAAAATTTAATCTCAAAAATTGTTAGCTCCTCAAAAAATAACTTTTTAGATACTATTTTTCTGATAAAAAAACCAGCAGAGTTACAATAATTTATTAGTTCATTCTGATGAGAAAGACTTGAAGATACAAAATAAATCTTTCCTTTAGGCTTTAAAACCTTTTTTGCTTCAAGAACCCATTTTATTGTTAACTCAATCCCTTTTTTTCCTCCAGAAACTGATATATCCATATCTCCATCTGAAGGTAAATAAGGTGGATTAAATACAACAATATCAAAGATACAATTTTTAAATGCGCTCGCTGAATTACATTGAACTAGTTCTACCTTGTTTAAAAGTCCTGATTTTTTTATCCTATTATTAGTGGTTATTATTGCTTCATAATTTATGTCACTTCCTATTACAAATTCTACTCTTTTTATTAGACTTTCAAGAATGACACCACTACCGCATCCGATCTCTAACGCATATTTTCCTCTTATTTCTTTAATTGCTTCTAATAATAAATAACTATCATCTTGAGGGCTATATACATCATTTTTCAAATTGTTTCCCATCTTCATAAAATAATTTAACAAAATCTTCTGGATATAATTTCTCAACTCTTTTATTGAGAATCAACGGGTTTGATTTGTTAATAATTGCTTTATTTTGATCTATAATGTGTCTTATAGCTGTAGACACTTTTTTTCCTCTGAATGAAAAAATTAATCTTAAATATTTAAGAAGGTCTGGAGATATTTTTTTATCTACAAATTTTGGTTTGATGATCATTACTTTTGAATATACCTTAGGTGGAGGATTGAATGAGTTTGGATGAACATCAATAATCTCCTCAATCTTAAACAAATATTGCGCCAAAGCTGAAATTGCCTTATAAGATTTTGTGCCAGGTTGAGCCATCAATTTATTCGCAAATTCTCTCTGTAGAGTAACTACTGCTTTTTCAAATTTTTGGGTTGATAACCATCTTATAAATCTTGAAGACTCACTATAAGGTAAATTTGATGTTAATATATTATATTTAATTTTCTGAAAAAATCCATCGCCTTGAATAAGCGTTAAATTTTTTAAATATGAAAGTTTCTTTTCTGCTTTATAATAAAGATCTTTATCTAATTCACATGAAAAAACATGTAAAGATCTACTACAAAATTTTTGTGTTAACTCTCCGAGACCTGTACCTATCTCATATACTATTTTTTTATCATTCACATCTGACACATTAAGTATGATATCTTGAATTGAAGAGTCGTGCAAAACATGTTGTCCAAACATTTGACGCTTATTCATTATTTAACAAACAGATTGATGTGTAAGTTTTCAGTAATTTCTTCAACTATTCTCTTCGCAATTAATTTAGCTGGATCACTTAACCTTGATCTCTCATGTATATCGCTAAATGATGAAAACTTTTTTCTATCCCGTTCTTTAATAATCTGTAGCATGAAAGTCTTACCAACTCCTGGGATTAACTCAAGTGCGTGTAATCGCGGAGTTACTGCTTGAAACTCATTAAAATAATCTACAAACCGCTTTTCATTATTTAAAACTAACTTCTCTAATACGTTTAATAAATCACTTTTAGCATTACTTGTTAACTCTTCATAAGTCAACCTACCAAGAACACTTACTACTTTATTCCTCCCTTCTTTTCCAATACAAATTGTTTCTCCAACTTGGAATTCTGCGTCTTCAACAGCTAATATTTCCAAGAGAGTTAATCGGTCTTCACCTATCGCTTGTAATATGGGTCCCTCTCTTCCCCTTATGATTATTGATCTGCCTCTTGGAATAAAGTCAATAACATATGCATATTCCTCATATTTTTTTGTAACAATATTATTAAAACTCAATGATATCCCTTAAATTTTATTTGAATATTATTCCTAGTATTGACTCTTGAATAAAGTAATTGATCTTGCCACAATAATTTACCAGAGCCATCTCACCTATTATTGAATTATATTATACTTATTATTTCTGATTTTATTATTAACTCTTTCCTTTTGATATATATTAACACTAAACTTGAAAATCACAAATTCTAACAAATATTTTTTTGAATTTATTAAACGAAAGTGAATATTTTGTTTATTTCTTTTTCTGCGCTAAGATATTTAACATCTTCTCTAATGCTTCTGTAGGTAAAAGTTTCTTCCACCCAGATGTAAACACTCTCAACTCTTCAAGACTATGTGGCATGATGTTAACGATTTCCACAGCTTCTTCTTCTGTTAATTTACAACTTTTAATCAAATTTTTAATCATAGTTTGCGCCTGTTCATCTGATGTTTTTGTGAACTTCATTAAATAATCAATAGTTCTTTTTTGTATTTGATCAGTTGACTCAATATCTAACTTTCCTAAAATTTCTTTAACTTCTGCATTTGACAATGGTTTTCTCTTACTATGGTCAGACATCTCACTCACTCTTTATGTGGCTTAACATGTTCTAATCGAGCTATAACTATTTTCTTTTTTTTACCAAATGGAACTTCAACAGTTAACGCTCTTCTTCCAACTTCTATAATAGTCCCAATTCTACCTTGAAATCTTCTATGGGGCATTCCTTTAACTTGAGATGAATCAATATGTACTACAACTTTTTCTGATAGCTTGTATTTTCTTAGTATTGAACTTAAACCTGTTTTACTGTTTCCACGGCGAGTAAAAACTTTTCTTGTATTTCTTCTAAATCCTCTAGCTCTTGGCAAATCTTAGACACTATCCTTTTACTTACTATTACCTGTCAACAATAACACCTAAATTTATTACTTGCGGTTCATCTCATTTAGGTAACTTCTTCATTTGGCCACATCATTCGGCGCAATTTAACCCCAACTTTCTCAATAGGATGTTTCTCAAGCTCCGCCATATATTTGTTAAATGACTTTGGTCCTTCTTTATTATATATTGATCTCCATTCTTTCGCAAATTTCCCGGATTGAATATCCTTAAGATTCTTTAGCATAGATTTTTTAGTAGATTGATTTAATATAACTCCGCCTCTAGTCAATCCACCATATCTAGCTGTCTCACTAACCCTCTTATACATCCCACCTATTCCATATTTTTGAATTAAATCCACTATCAATTTAAGTTCATGGAGACATTCAAAGTAAGCTATTTCTGGCTGATAGCCGTTTTCAATTAGAACTTCAAAGGAATTTCTGATAAGCCGATCAGCTCCTCCACATAGATCAACTTGTTCTCCAAACAAATCTGTTTCTACTTCTTCTTTAAATGTTGTTTTTAGGATCCCAGCTCTGGCACATCCTGTTCCTTTAGCAATACTGAGTATCTTTGACCAAGCTTTCTTAGAGTAATCTCTTTTAACAGCTACTACTGCTGGAGTACCAAAACCTTCTTTGAACAATTCTCTAACTCTCTGTCCAGGAGACTTAGGCGCAATCATTATTACATCAACCCATTTGGGTGGTTTTATCCAACCGAAATGAATTGCTGCTCCATGTGAAAATCCAATAGTCATGCCTTTTTTTAAATATGGCTTTATTTCTGTTTTGTATACTAATTCTTGAACTGTGTCTGGAATTAAAATGTGTATTATATCTGATTTTTTTACTGCATCTGAAATCTTCATTACTTTATGTTTTTCTTTGACTGCTTTTTTCCAACTTTTACCTTTAGCTCGTAATCCTACTACTATATTTAAGCCTGAATCCCGTAAGTTACTTGCTTGTGCTTGACCTTGACTTCCATATCCTATCACCGCAATCTTTTCATCTTTAATTGCATCAAATGATAAATCCTTATCATACCATGTTTTTACCATAAGTTTCACCTATTGATTTCATTTCTACCCATCAATAATCTTATAATTAAATACTTCCTAATTTCAATTCGCTTTATTAATTCATGTTATTCAAAGAAATCTATGCTATTCTAAGTTTGTCTATCGCAAGTTTATATGAATACCCATCTGCTAATGCTTTCGTGCTTGCTTCAAGAATATTTGATGATACAGCTGTTGTTGCCCAGCGATGAGCATCATCCTCAAATTCTATGAAAACTCTAACTACTGAAGCTGTTCCCATTTCGCTGTCAATAACTGTAACCTTATAGTTAATCAGATTAGTATTTGATAATTTTGGAAATCTTCGCATTACTGCATTTTTAAAAGCTTGATCTAATGCATGAACCGGTCCAGCACCATCTGCAAACTCATGATATTCATCGTTAAACATTTCTACAAATACTTCAGCTCTACAACTTAATTTCTTATCAAATCCAGAGGTTACCTTCCAAGATTTGATGGTAAATGTCTCTCCCAATAATTTCGCTTCTCTCAGTAATATTAAATTTACACTTGCTTGAGCATTCTCAAAATGATATCCTTGAGATTCAAGGTTCTTAATTTTCCTTAGAACTTTGTTAGCAAGATCACCTCTTTTTAATATTTTTAGATTAAGATCTTCAGCTATTTTTACAATGCTAGCTCTACCTGATAATTCAGAAACCGACAAAGTTCTTCTATTTCCAACTAATTTTGGATCCAAATGTTCATATGTTTTAGGTGTTTTTAGCAAAGCGTCTACGTGTATTCCTCCTTTATGTGTGAATGCATTTCTTCCAACGTAAGGCTGATTAAAGCGTCCAGATAGGTTCGTAAGTTGATAAACATATTGTGACAGAGAAGTTAAATCCTCAAGTTGTTCTTCCTTTGGTTTATTTGAGATAAGCGTGTTAAATTTAGTCTTAAAATTTAAGTTTGGAAGAATTTGACATAGATCAGCGTTTCCGCAACGTTCACCTAAGCCGTTAATAGTACCTTGAATATGTCTAACACCTTCATTTATACTAATAATTGTATTAGCTACAGCAAGGCCAGAATCATCATGCGTATGAATTCCTTTTTTTCCTTTAGTTTTTTTAACAGTTTTCCTAACTATTTGTTGTAATTCCTTTGTAAGAGTTCCGCCATTTGTATCACATAATACACTTATTTCTGCACCTGACGAATAAGCTGCATTAATAACATCTATTGCATACTCTGAATCCAATTTATATCCATCAAAATAATGTTCTGCGTCAAAAATAACCTTCAAACCTTTATCTTTCAGATATGAAATAGATTCTTCTATTATCCTGATATTATCTTTAATGCTTAAGTTTAAGACCCTATCAACATGAAGTTTCCAA
>CAYNJB010000005.1:0-18756 GCA_964397515.1 uncultured Nitrosopumilales archaeon
TATACCTCTTTACATATCTCGAAGATGCTTTCCAATGAGGCACAGTTTAATATTCCCAATCAGATTTTCTTTATTTCACCTATTTTCGGCCCAGTACCTCTAGAGATTTCTGAAGTTTATCCAATTTCTCAATCTCTCTTCGCTGGGAAATTGCCATCTTATTCCTATATAGCTAATGATCTGAAATGGATGATAAGAAACAATAAGTTCAAGCAAATTATAGTTATTTGTTTAAACCCTGATCTTCACCAACTCATGAGCTCCATATCCCGTAACTTTTCCTGCAAAATTGTTGATCTTTGCACCTATTCTAAGTCTGACCAACAAGATGTTGCTGTGGATCAAGTGTTACATATTATTTCAGATAATTCTGATTAAGTATACATCGAATCGGCTGATTTTGTAACTTTCTTCTGTTCTACACTAATCTCTGACTCAAGAGCTTCAGCTCCTTTTATCAGAGGTTTTATATCTATTTTGAATCCATAAAATCTTGAGAGGAAGTTAATAGCTTCCGCAGTAGCTCTAGGATCAACTCTCTCTGGTGAGGCGTATGATAATATTGCGTAAGCAGGAAAATCTTTTATCTCAAAATAATTTAATAATGTTGCCACCGGTCCCACTATAAGATGTTCATCTTCCAATATCTTTGCTTTCTCCAGTTCACCTTTAGGTTTAAATGCGGATGTGTAGGCAACTCTATAATTGCTATTGTCATATCTTAAGCTTGAGTCTAAACCTCCAATAAGCACAACTTCTTTGAACCCTGATTTTATTACCCATTCAGAGAAAGCTCTGAAGAACTCTACTTCGGCACCTTTGAATGGCGGGGTTTCAACCTTGAAAATCGCTAGATCATCTTTCTTCAAGATTTCATACGGTGTAACTAATTTTCCTTGAGCGGTTGAAGTAACAGGGGACGTCAGATCGGAATCAAAAACTACCACCCTCTTAGGTTCGAGTTTCTGAACAAGATATTTAACTGACCAGTATCCTGTTGCTCCTATGCCGTGAAAACCAGTTATTAAGCTGCAGCCTTTAAAGTTAATATTATCTGGGTATGCTTTTAAAATCAATTTCAATTAGCCCCAAAAGACTTAATTCCTCACTTATTTCAATATTTGTCTATAGGATGTTTATTAATATATGCAACTTAAAGTATTAGGTGCAGCAAGAGAAGTAGGTCGATCTGCATTTCTCATAAAAGGAAATGGAACTAATGTTCTTCTTGACCATGGAGTTCTGATGCAACGTGAAACAGGTTTTCCGGTGCATATTCAAGCAAATGAAGTAGACGCTATTCTGCTAAGTCACGCGCATCTCGATCACTCAGGTGCGACTCCAATGTTCTATCTTAAAAACGGGCCGAAGTTGTACGCTACAGGTCTCACAATTGAACTTTCGCAACTCTTAATTGAGGACTTGCTTAGAATCTCAGGCTTCTATTTACCTTTTGAATATGCTGAGTTAAATGAGATGATACGCAAAACTGTAAAAACTACTCCGAAAAAAAAGGAAAAAATCGGTAGCTTTGAGGTTGAATTCGTGGATGCAGGGCATATCCCAGGTTCATCATCCATAATCCTCGAAGATGGAACCAAGCGAATACTTTACACAGGTGATCTTAATGCTGAAAATACTCAACTGCTTAGCGGTGCAAACTATGATCTAGGTGAATTAGATCTTGTTATTTCTGAAAGTACCTATGCCACAGCCGATCATGAATCAAGGACCCAAGTTGAGTCAGATTTTGTATCATTTGCAAAGGAAATAGTTGAACAGAATGGGACTCTATTTGTTCCTGCGTTTTCAGTTGGTCGAGCACAAGAGATTGCATGTGTCTTAAATGCGGCGAACTTTCCTTATCCTGTTGCTATGGATGGCATGGCTCTGAAGACTAATGAAATATTATCTAGGTACCCTGAATATTTACGTGACGCCGTTGAACTCCGAAGAGCTATCGATCATGTTGAGGTAATCCGTAATTGGAATCAACGGAGAAAAATAGTAAATATTCCTGGTGTGATTATATCTCCTGCAGGTATGCTTGTTGGTGGCACTGCAACTTATTACAATCAAGCCGTATCCCAAAAAACTAAGAATGCTATCTCTATTGTAGCGTACCAAGTAGCTGGTACTCCAGGTCGAACTCTATTAGAAAAAGGTATAACTATGATTAAAGGTAAACCTCGGAAAGTAAAAGCACAAGTAAGACGTTTCGATTTCTCCTCCCACAGTGGAAAATCTGACCTTTTAACAATGATGAAAAAAATCAAAGGAAGCCCCAAAGTCATAATGATCCATGGTGAAGAAAAATCTTGTCTGACTTTCGCTGATGATATCCATGAAAATCTAGGATTCGAAACATTTGCTCCTACATCTGGTGAAACATACGATTTTTAGAGATAATTATCTTCATTGTACAAGTTTAGATGATCAAATGACAAAAACGCCATGATAGTTAATACTTCTATATTGGCGTTTTAATTCTTCTTTTATATTAATATTCTATTTTATCTACCTTAACTTTCTTGAGTAGTTCTTCACCTTTTACTTTATCAGTTATATATATGTAAAGCAGTTTCTTTGTTCGAAGCTTGATCTTGATTTGGTCGTCTCTTTTTACAACTCTACACTCTGTAGCGTCATTAATAATTTCTTCAAATTGTTCTTCAGTCTTTAGTAGTTTAGGCATTTAAAACGTGTGCCTTATCTATATTACTGCTCTTAAACATAGCTATTTTTAGATGCACCCCAGTTGAAAGTGAAAAAGGTACAGATAATATATTCGAAAAGATTATCTATCACCAATAGTACTATTTCTTTATGGAAAAGGTTCCAGTCTACTGCTATCAATGTGTAGCGGGCCCTGATCTTCTGAAAGTAAGCGTCCAAGACGACATTGCGGTTAATATTGAACCAAATTTCGATATTTCCGATAAACATCCTGCTTGTGGCAGAGTATGTGTAAAAGCTTATGGCCTAATACAGAAGATGTATAACCCAAACAGGGTCAAAACACCGTATAAGCGGGGAAACCCCAAGAAAGGAGTAAACGAAGATCCTCAATGGATTCCAATAAGCTGGGATGAAGCTCTAGATATTATGGCAAATAATCTAAAAGAGATAAGGCGCAAAGGACATTTAAACAAGGAAGGGCTTCCAAGGTTTGCAGCGACTTTAGGTCAAGCCGGCGTAGTCACCGCCTATTTTGGTACATTTACCGCATTCTTTGCAAGTTATGGTGGACCTATCGATTTTGGTTTAGGCAGTGGTCAAGGAGTCAAATGTTTCCATTCAGAACATATCTATGGCGAACTTTGGCAGAAAGGATTCGTTGTCTCCCCAGACACACCCATGAGTAAATATCTCCTTACATTTGGGCGCAACGATAATGCTTCCGTTGGTGTTGCAGGAGTCTGGAGACATGCTCAAGCCAAAGAACGTGGACTCAAAAGGGTACAAGTTGAACCGTCTCTTTCTGTTACTGGCGCAACCTCTAAAGAATGGGTTCCAATTAGACCTAAGACTGATGCAGCGTTTTTATTTTCTATGATCCACACTATTCTTTATGAAAATAATTGGCGAGATATTTGTGACTTACAATTCCTGAAAAAAAGCACTAACTCGCCTTATCTTATAGGTCCAAACGGCTATTATCTAAGGGACTCAAAGAGCTCTAAACCTCTTGTATGGGATTGTGTTGAAGATATAGCTAAAGAATTTGATGACCCTTCAGTCAAAGATTATGCTCTAGATGGAAATTACGTAGTACGTGGGGTTGAAGTTGGACCAGACGGGAAAAAGTATAATCATTCTGAAACAAAAGTTCAACCTTCTTTTCAACTCTTAATTGAGAGCGTAAAAGGCTACACTCCTGAATGGGCTTCTCAAATATGTGATGTACCCACAGAAACAATTAGAAGAGTTGTGAGTGAATTTTTGCAAAACGCAGCGGTTGGCACAGATATTGAAGTTGACGGAGAAAAACTTCCATATCGGCCTGTAGCTATTACACTAGGACGAACTGTAAATAACGGATGGGGCGGATATCAGTGTTGTTGGTCTAGAACAGTTTTAGCTTCTCTCGTTGGAGCTCTTGAAGTTCCTGGTGGATTGATAGGTACCTGTGTTAGAATCAATAAACCCGCAGAAAACAGAATTGCCAGCGTAAAACCTGGTCCTGATGGCTTCATGGATTTCCCCTTTAACACCACTGATAAGGAAAAGTGGAAACCTCAATCAAAAAGCCGAAATTCATACAACTCATTGATACCTCTAGTAGGTCACTCATCTTGGTCTCCTTCACTGGGTCCAACTCACCTCGGTTGGCAGTTTATGAAAAAATCCCCAAAAAACTGGCCAAAAAGCAATCTCCCTGACTTTTGGATGGTTTATAGGGCTAATCCAGTGATCTCGTCTTGGGACAGTAATGATATAATTGATACCATAAAAGATATACCATTTACTGCTGCATTTGCATACACTATTGATGAGACAAATTGGTTTGCAGATCTTTTATTACCTGAAAATACAGATCTAGAAGGATTACAGCTCTACAGAATAGGCGGAACAAAGTATATGGAGCAAATGTGGGAACATCAAGGCTTTGCGTTAAATCAACCAGTTGTTAAACCATCATATGACACAATGGACATGACCGAGATAGCTACTGAATTAGCTTCCAGGTTAGGCATGTTAAAAGAGTATAATGAGATGATAAATAGAGGCCTTGTTCTTGGAGTTAAACTCAAAGGCCCTGGATATGACTTCAGTCTCGACCCTAACAAAAAATATTCCGCAGATGAAATATGGGATAAGATCTGCAGAGCTGCAACCAGGGAACTAAGCCAAGGAAAAGAAGAACATGATCTAAAATGGTTCAAAAAGCACGGATTCTTTTTAGTTCCTTTATCCAAAAAGGGATGGTATTTGCACAACGTGATGAAAAATAATGGTTTACGATACGAGATACCTTATCAAGAAAGAATAAAAGTAATTGGAGAGCAGTTAAAGGCAAGACTTCATGGTGAAGGAGTACATTGGTGGGATGAACAGCTCAAAGAATATCAAGCAATCCCCGCTTGGGAAGACTTTCCAAAGATCTGGGGTGAAGCTGCAAAACTATTTGGAAAAGACCCCGATGAATATGATCTTTGGTTCACCACTTCACGAAGCATGCAATATTCTTGGGGCGCTAATGTATCCCTTCCAATCATGGCGGATGTTTCAAAAAAGGTTCTAGGTCATACCGGATTAATGATGAATGACGATACAGCTCAAAAAAAGGGAATCAAGGATGGAGAAATGGTTTGGATAGAATCACCGATTGCAAAAGTTGAAGGAAAAATTGAGCTACGAAAAGGAATACGGCCTGATGTTGTTATAGCTCCAGCATCATTTGGTCAATGGGCAACACCGTTCGCAAAAGACATCAAAATCCCAAATTTGAATCCACTAGCGCCAGTACATATTGCGCTAACAGATGCTACAGGTAGCGGTTCAGATCTAGTCAAAGTTAAAGTCTATAAAAAATAAGACTAAGATGACATAAATCGTATGTTTTGGTAAAGTAGGTGTAAAAAATTGGTTAGATGGGGAATGGTTGTAGATCTAAGGAAATGCGTGGGTTGTCAAACCTGTTCAATTTCCTGCAAATTAGAGAACGCACTTCCATCAGATGTCTTTTGGAGATATACATTGGATTATGAAGTTAATGAATACCCATCTGTCAAAAGGAATTTCTTACCTATGCAATGCATGCATTGCAATAATCCCGCTTGTCTTGAGGTCTGTCCAACAACTGCAACTAAGCAAAGAGATGATGGTATTGTATATGTTGATTATGATATATGCATGGGCTGTGGCTATTGTGTCGTAGCATGTCCTTATAGAGCAAGACATATCATTAAGAAACAAAAAGGATACTTCGGAGATGAACTTACACCGCAAGAGAAGAAGACTTACATTAATAGAGACGGTGTCACTACAAAATGCACCTTTTGTATGCATAAAGTTGACTATGGTTTAGCCAATAATCAAAAACCAGGGATCGATCCAGATGCAACACCATCATGCGTTAACGCATGTATCGCAAACGCGATTCACTTTGGAGATCTGGAAGATCAAAATAGTTCAGTAAATCAATTAATCCGCGAGCATAAAACATTCAAACTACTTGATGAGTTAGGTACCGAAGCTTCAGTATATTATATTATAGGGTAGATTGAGAAAGATGTCAAATATCGAGAGACAGAACGTTTGGAAAGGGCTTGCAGTTTGCAACTTCTCCTTCGGAGGTGCAGGCGCAGGTGTTTACTTTCTAGTTAATAGCATTCTATTTTTGAATGCAGGTGAATTAGCTCCAATATTAAACCTGATTAAAATTTCGGCTCCGATTCTTGTTATTTTGGGCTTGCTTTGTGTTGCAGCTGAAGCTGGTTCTCCTAAACGCGGTGCTAATACATTTAAGAACATGAGGAGTTCTTGGATGTCCAGAGAATCCACAGTAGCTGTATTATTCATCATTCTAAGCATCCTCGAAATAATTTCGCCAATAAAAATTCAGATAATTCCTATTGTAACATCTATAGTAGCCATTATTTTGCTATTTTCTCAAGGTTCAGTAATAGCCGCCTGCAAAGGTATCCCCGCATGGAACACTCCACTTATGCCAATTCTCTTTCTTCTCTCTGGGTTAGCATCCGGAGGAGGGATCATATTTATCGGCATATCAATCTTGAGCAGCTCTTTGATAGAATACCCAATCATTCAAGCAGTTGGAATTATCCTAATTTTCAACTTAATCACTTGGATTGGCTACCTATCATGGTCCGGACGCAGCAACACAATCCGATCCGCATTAGACGCCACAAGTCTTCGAGTTTACATTCTAAGCACTATTGGAATAGGACATCTAATACCCATAGCACTTATAGGATTATTCTTAGTTACACAAAATCAATCAATCCTTGTATTAGCCGGAGGTCTGATATTAGTTGGGGTACAGCTAATTCGATACGTGATTCTAATTAAAGGCGGAATATTAATTCCGCTCGATACGTTATATTAAGACATAATATTCTGGAAAATGATTTAGAACTATTATTCTTCAGCTTTTGAATATAAATATGGGGCAATTTTGAGCAAAAATGTTAATATCTAACTGCGTTTGATAAGTTACTAATTTCTATAGGCGTGAGTTATAGTTGGTTGAAAAAATAAGTGATGAAATATATCTCTGCGATACAATGGGATTCGGATTTGAGAAAAATATAGCATCGTATCTTGTTAAAGGACAAGACGGATCAGCTTTATTCGATGTTGGTTATCAGAAATCTCTTAATTCGCTCTTAAATGAATTAACCCAAGCTAATGTCAAGACAAGTGATATCCGATACATAATACTGAGTCATACACATCTCGATCATAGCGGTGCAGCAAGCGCTCTTCTTAACTTATGTCCTAACGCATCGATTGTTGCATCAGCTGATGATGTTAGACATCTACTTGATCCTAGTAGGTTGATAGAGGGAACAAAAATGTTTCTAGGTGAGGATATCATGAATAAAATAGGTTCAACTGACGCCATTCCTGAAGATAAAATCATTGCGGTAAGTGAGAACGAGAAGATTAAACTTGGAAGTGATCTAGAGTTCACGATTATCAATACGCCTGGGCATGTACCTCATCATATATCCGCTAGTATAGAAAATAAAGGCATTATTCTCACAGGAGACGCAGTATGTATGTACTTCCAATCCTTCAAAGTCTTATTCCCGCCGGTCTCTCCACCCAGATTTGATCTTGACTTAGCTATTAGTAGTATTAATCGACTCAAGTCTTTAGCTCCGAAAATGCTGCTTACACCTCATTATGGGGTTATAATTCCTTGGGAAAAATATTACGAAGAAAATATCGCATCATTTATAGCTTGGAAGGATGAGATAAATCAGCTGCTTAACGAAATCGGCCCTAATAATATTAATAAAGCCGTTGCCGAAAAACTTCTTCATCAAGCCGGCAAAATATCCAAAGATCTTCCCGAATACTTTGAATCTATTTATCTAACAAAGCTCTTGAACATCACAGTTATGGGATATTTAAAATATCTAAAAGATAAAAAGAGCAGTTAAATTTTATTGAAGAGATCTATCTTTGCAACTCTAAGATCTAAGTAAGATCAGTGAGAGTTGTAAAGTTGGAATGTTAGTTGTCTAATGTTCTAACTTTTTGAGTATGGTGTGAACTCTTTTCCAAGTATTTCACGGCCTATGATGATCTTCATAATATTGAATGTACCTTCAGCTGCTAAAACATAAGACATGACTCCTCGGAGCCCTCTTTCAAGCCCTGCGTCTTTGGTGTATCCAGTTCCACCATGCCACATCATAACATCCTTAATCGCGTCAAAGGCGAATTGAACTCCAGTTAGTTTTGCCATTGATGTAATCTTGTTGACTTCAGCTGTGGATGATTGTTTATTATGTTGCCATCGATCAACTAGCCATGTGGCTTTATTTGTCAGCAATTTAGCAGTCTCTAATCGTGTGTAGTCTTCAGCAAGTTGAAACTGTATGCCTTCAAATTTTCCTATTGGTGACCCAAATGCTTTTCTATTCTTAACATATTCGGCGCCTATCTCTAATGCTCTTTCAGCCGCGCCTATACAAGATGCAGGTATGAGGGAACGTGCACAATTAAATCCCTCCATGGCAATGTATATTCCCTTGCCCCATTCACCAAGAACGTAATGCTCTGGGATCTGATAATCTTGATAAGTTATTGTGCCATCAGAAATTGCCTCCCTGCCCATCATGTCGAGTAATGATGTTTGTAGATTCGGTGTATCTTTAATGGGTGTATAACAAAAGGTGAACCCCTTATGGTCTGGTTTAGAGTCAGTCTTGGTTAATAATATATGGCCGCCACCATATTTCAGGGCTTCACGTACACCACTGACAAATGTCTTTTCCCCGTTTATTTTTACTACATTATTATCTTTCCTTGCGACGCATCTCATCCCCATTAGGTCTGATCCGCCTTTGGGGTCTGTCGCAGCTATTCCTAAAAACTTCTTTTTCTTAATTTCTGGAAGAATCTCTTCTTTTGCTTGGTCAGTGCCATACTTGTTAAGGATGTAGCTCCAAGTTGAGACAACTGAAACATAGGCAGCTATGGCTAGAGAAATATCTGCCCTACCGAGTTCTTCGATTATTATCGCTGCTTGCGTGAAGCTTGCTCCGGAACCGCCGTATTCTGGTGGAATGGTCATACTCAAAAAGCCCATATCTGATAAACCTGTAATTATTTCGTCGGGAATCTCATTATTGCTATCCATTTCCTTAATTCTAGGAGTGATAGTTCTTTTGCAAAATTCTCTTGCACTTCCTCTGAGCACTTCTTCCTCATCACTAAACGTAAAATCCAAGTCTTCAATGAAGGTACAAGACTAATATTTAGAGTTTTTTCAGATAGACTGAAAAGTTATTAATTTTGTATCTAAAGTTTTATAATCTAACTGTGAATAATATTTCAAGATGGATCTAGGTTTAGAAGATAAAGTCGCAATTGTTACTGGAGGTACAAGGGGAATAGGTCGAGCGATTGCACTTGCTTTCGCCAGAGAGGGTGCTAATTTGATAATTACCTATTCAAGAAGTAAAGATCAAGCCGCTGAGGTGGTTAAAGAAATAGAGTTACTTGGAAGGAAGGCCATTTCTTTTGAGGCTGATGCAAAAAACCCTAATGTTGCTGATAAATTGATAAGGGCAACAATAGAAAAATTTGGTCATCTTCACATCCTAGTGAATAATGCAGGTGTCAATAGAGATTCTGTCCTTTGGAAGATGGAGAATCAATCTTGGGATGAAGTCATTAAAACAGACCTGACCGGCGTGTTTGAACATACGCGCGCTGCGTCGAGGGTGATGAGAGAACAAAGATTTGGGCGGATCGTGAATATTTCGTCAATAAATGGATTAAGAGGAAAGTTTGGTCAAACAAATTACTCTGCCGCCAAGGCTGGCGTTATTGGTTTCACCAAAGCAGCTGCTAGAGAATTAGCCAAATACAGTATCACGGTTAATTCAGTTGCTCCAGGATTTATCGAGACTGAAATGAGTTCTCAAATATCTGAAGATTTCAAACGTGTCGCTGCAAAAGAAATTTTAATTGATCGATTTGGTACCCCGCAAGATGTAGCTGACCTTGTAGTGTTTCTTTGCTCAGATCGAGCAAGCTTCATCACGGGGTGTGTCCTTAAGGTAGATGGCGGTCAATATATTTGATCTACTTAACTCTGGCTTCGAAGGACAATCTGTCGTCAGACAACTTCACTGGTACTAAATGAACAGGCATGCCTATAAAAATGTCTTTGACCGATTCTGATTTATTGAGAGTTGTTAGTGTAACCGGTCCTTCCTTTAAACGTACAGCTGCTAGAATGTATGGTGCGTCTTCTTTGAAAGATGTCGGCGGATAATGAATGTTTGTGAATGATTCAATTTTTCCTTCACCGCTTAATTCGATCCATTTTAGGTTGGTGCATAGACAGGGTCCACAGTCAGCTCTAGGCGGGAAGTATATTTTCCCACACTTCTCACAGATGGTTCCAACTATCTTCCCTTCTTCTAGAAACTTGATGAATCCTGAGAGTTTACTTTGGGAAACGTAGCTAATTTTACCGAATCGTTCAAAACTCATATGTTCACTCACTTAGACTCCAAGGATTGTTACTGCACCATACATGCCTATTCCTCCAACATTATGCGATAGTGCAAACTTCGCATTTTTAACTTGCGCCTCTCTAGATTCGCCTCGTAGCTGAAGTACTAAAGTTCTTAATTGAGATCCTCCTGTTGCAGCTACCGGGTGACCCTTTGAGATGAGTCCTCCATCTATATTTGCAGCAAACTTCCCCCCAATATACGTCTGATTCTCATCGATGAGCTTTATGCCTTCTCCTCGTTGACATAACCCCAGGTCTTCATATCCAATAATCTCAGCTATCGAAAACGAATCATGAAGCTCGACGACATCAATATTCGAAGGTTCCAGACGAGCCATCCGGTAAGCCTGCTTTGATGCTTCAACAGAACAGGTAAAACTTGTCAATGGTAGTTGTCTGCCCGAAATGGACATTGAAGATGAACCTAAACCCAAACCCTCAATCCACACAGGCGTATCATTCATTTTTTTTGCTCTATCTTCATTTGTTAAAATGAGCACTGAAGCTCCATCTGAGTTTGCGCAACAGTCCAAAATTTTAAGGGGGTTAGACACAATTTTTGAATCTAAAACTTGCTGCATTGTTATCTCCTTCTGAAACATTGCCTTAGGATTCTTTGCGCCATAGTGTCTATTTTTCACTGAAACCTTAGCCATATGTTCCTCAGTTGCTCCATACTTTTCCATGTAAGCTTTAGCATACAAAGCATAGTAGGCAGGCATTGAAGTACCAAAAGGTGATTCCCACATAGCATCACCTGACAGCCCCATCACTTCTTGAATTTCTGATGACCGTAACTCACTCATCTTCTGAAATCCTACTACCGCAACTACATTATGGAGGCCTGATTTGATCATGGACCAGGCGACCCTGACACCTACACTGCTTGAGGCGCAGATAGCTTCTAGATTGAAGGTAGCTTGTGGATTCAGACCTAGATATTCCGCAATAACTCCTGCAGGTGAGCGCTGTTTCTCATAATGAGTCGCTGAGCAGATTATTGATGCGTCGATCTCCTTTGAGGATATCCTGGCATCATCGATTGCCTCTTGAAATGCTTCGAATACTATTTCACGGGAGGATGCGTCTTGTCTTTTGCCGAACTTTGTTTGACCTACACCAACAATAGAAACTTTCATTTGATTTTCCCTCTACTTTCATAATATGACAATGTATAAATCTTCATAAACATTTAGTGTTAATTAGCCTATTTTGATGGATTCCAAGCTTCAAAACAAGTGTTGGGTAAATTATTGATCTAAACTTATTTATTGAAAATAAGATCAAAATATTAATAAAAACGCTTTAACTATTTTTAGATAGTTTTCATTGTTTAGATCTGCTTTATTAAATAATTTTGAGGCCATAATATAATCACTTCTTACTGCTTCGCTTTCAATAAATAATGAGATTGATATCGATAAATCCCAAATTAAATTTAGAGAACATTAGCAAGTTATGCGGCGTCGCATAACTTCCTTAACTATATTTTCTGGTATATAGTCGATAAGGGCATAATTACTCTTATCCTTTTGTTTTTCATTAAGAAATCTATAACTCTGTCCTTTAATTTGTTTATATTTACATTTATTATCATAACCTATCTTTTTATATTTGCATTAAACACCGTGATTTGAGGAAATGATGAAAGCAGCGATTTTTTATGGCGCTTCGAAGCCTATGAAAGTTGAAGAAGTCGAAGACCCAAAAACAGATTCTGACGGTATCATTGTTAAAGTTGCAGCATGTGGTGTTTGTCATACTGATCTACATTATATGAAAGGAACACCTACCTTCAAGAAGCCTCCGCTAATTTTAGGTCATGAGGTGTCAGGGGTTGTGCAAGAAGTTGGGGATAAAGTAACCCATCTTAAAGAAGGTGAACGTGTTCTGATTCCAGCTGTGTTAACATGTGGAATATGTCCATCTTGCGCTAAGGGGAAGGCTAACATTTGCCAAAACATGGTGATGGTGGGTAATCATATTAACGGTGGCTTTGCTGAACTTCTATCTGTACCTGCTAAGGATGTTGTTAAACTCCCTCAAGATATTCCTCTTGAAGAGGGGGCTGTTATCTCTGATGCATTCACAACTGCCTATCATGCTGTAAAAGATCGAGGGAATGTTAGGCCTGGTGAAACTGTGGCCGTCTTTGGATGTGGCGGAGTCGGGTTGAATGTGGTTCAGTTCGCATCAGCTGCTGGAGCGATAGTTATTGCTGTTGACCTTAATAGCCAAAAACTGGATCTTGCTCGTGAGCTTGGCGCGGATTACGCAATTAACCCCAATTCTGCAGACTTGAAGAAAGAAATCCGGATGATTACACGCGGAGGAGTTGATGTATCTTTTGAGGCCATTGGGATTCCAAGCGTCATGAGAAGCGCGTTCGATAGTGTAAAGCCGGGTGGTAAAGCTGTGATTCTAGGCTACAGTGGTTCAGATCTTGTTATACCTGCCTCTAGGTTGATGTTTCGAGAAATTGAAGTATTGGGGTCATTGGGGTGTCCTCCAGTTGACTATAAGCCTGTGATCGATTTAATTAGTAAGGGGCGAATCAAACTTAAGCCACTTATCTCTCATCGCTTCTCTCTTGATCAAATAAATGAGGCGTATGATCTTCTTGAGCAGGGAAAGACTATCCGCTCTATTGTTGTTCCCCGATAAATCTGTGGATCCTTTACCTGTTTTTCCAAACAGCTTTTCTCTTTTCGATGAAGGCTTTGAGACCTTCCACGGCGTCATCTGTACGAATAAGTGAATCCAAGTATAGGCGTGTAGTACTATCTAGTGCGTCATTTGGGCTTTGATCTAAACTCTTTATCAGAGCTTTCTTAGCAATTTTTAGTATAGCTGCACTATTGCCAGTCAGTTTTTGTGAAAGTTCTTCCACAACCAACTCTAGTTTGTCGTGAGAGGTAACCTTGTTGATTATACCTAGCCGATATGCTTCTGAGGCATCAATCTTCTCTCCAGTCAATATTAGTTCAGCTGCAATGTTCTTCCCAACAATTCGATGCAAGAAAGCTATAGCAACAGGCGGCATAGATCCTACCTTAATTTCGGGAACAGCAAACTTGGCGTTCTCCGAGGCAACGATAATATCGCATCCTAAAGCCAGTTCGAAACCTCCTCCAAGTGCATAACCTTGTACAACCGCGATAATTACATTGCTATTCTCGGCGAGGGTCTCAAAGAGATTGTTGAAGGTGTTTAGGGTCTTTTCAACCTTATCTGGCATATGCTCAATTATTTCTACTCCTGCGCAAAAAGTCTTAGGGCCAGCACTCTTGATGACTATCACTTTAACTTCGTCGATAATATCAGCTTTTTTCAGAGCTGCTATGAGTTCCTCGATTGTCTCTGTATTTAGGATATTAAGTGGAGGTCTGTCAATTGTAATATGTACTTGTTGGTCTTTGATCTGAAATTTGATGTTCTTATATTGCTCTATGCTCATTCTAAATTATTCCCACAAACACCGCAGAACTTGAATTCATCAGGCAATCTTTTTGAACCACATTTCTGGCAAACCTTAGTAGGAGTACCCCAGAAGAATTCTGGATGTCCACCTTCTGCCGCAGTTTTTCTTAATCCTCTAAAATCTACTGGCCGTTTTTCCACAAATGCCCCCATACCTTCATGAGGCTCTGGAGTAGCAAAGTGTGTCGACAACCAATCTCTTGCACTTGGCCATGTGAGCGCCCAAACAAAATCCTTCCAGAAATTCACCTGAGCTTTTGTGAATCTCGTACATTCTGGGAATTTGTCAAGGATTTTTTGGCATAGTTTGTCAACCGCTTCATCTAATTTCTCATATGGGACCACGTCATTTACTAATCCCCATTGCAAAGCTTTCTTCGCGTCCACTTTGTCACATGTAAAAAGCATCTCTCTAGCTCTCCTATCCCCTATGGTGAGCGGAAGCCATTGTGTTGCGCCACCAGCTGCGACACTCCCGACCTTTGTTCCAACCTGCATAATATTTACATGCTCAGCCGCTACGGATAAGTCACAAGATAGATGAATCTCATTACCGCCTCCTGCCACAATCCCGTTTAGCCGTGCAATAACAACCTTGCCACAATGTCTAATCAGGTGATGCATACGTTCAAACTGATCACACCATTTCCAGAAATCTCTTGGTTTCTTCGTATAAGTACTCTCATATTCTGCGACATCACCGCCGGTGCAAAAGGCTTTATCGCCCGCACCAGTTATGACTATTACGCCCACTGAATCATCCCAAGAAGCATCCAGCAAGGCTTTACTCATTTCACTCAAAGTGTTTAATGTGTAAGCATTGTAAACTTCAGCTCTATTGATTGTCAGTTTCGCAATCATATTGTCTTTCTCGTAAATAATATCTTTGAAATCTTTTACCGCTTCCAAACCCATCGCATAATCAAATACCAGAGTAAATATAAGTAATTTTGCATCTTTAATAATAAGGATTACGGGTTAATGATGATTGAAAAATAAAATTAACCGTGGTTCAAGGAGACTCCAACAGATCAAGGGTGGCAGCTACACTACCTCCCTGCCGAAGGATTGGGTCGAGCAGCAAGGCCTCAAAGGAGGCGATCTATTAGATGTCCACAAATGTCTTGATGGGGCTCTAAGACTTTATCCTTCTAACGTTGATAATTCCCAAAAGATTACTCTAAATCTTGAAGAGTTCAGAAGAACTAAAGATCTTGGATATTCTATCCGTACCTACTATATGCAGGGCTGCGACATTATTTATTTGAAATCGAAAAAAATAATCCCCGAAGATGTAAAGACACACCTTCGACTACTCAGAATGGAATTACCTGGATTCGACATTATTGAAGAAAGTGCCTATAGCCTAGACTTCCAAGTTATGATTGACAAGAAAACTTACACTATAGATTCTTTAGTTAGTACAACATCCGAATTCGCTGATCGGCTTCATCGTGACGCCATAAAGTCTTTAATCAATTGTCACACTGGACTTGCTGAAGATGTAGTAGGCCGAGTCTCTGAAGCACTCAGGCAATATGCTTTATCGGTAAGACTGATATCTCAAGCAACTCAGGATACGTCATATGCTTCCGCTGTTGGAAGTATGGATTGCCAGGAAGCTGTAACATATGTACTCTTTTCTCGTGACATTCAGAGAATTATTTACCATGCGTCTTCTATTGCAAATCAGGTTATTACATTCGGCCAATCTAACATAATCAAAAAGAATTTAGCAGATACAATAAAATGGATATCCGCTAAAGTGCTTGAAATGCAAAACTCGGCCAGCAAAGCATTTCTCAACAAGGACGTTGAGCTTGCATTAAATGCTATTCAACTCATGAGTGAAGTAAGTGCGAAAGACAAGATGTTCCGATCGAATCTACTTGTTGAGAAAAACATTCGATTAGTAATCGGCCTTAGTAAAGTGGCAGACGATCTCCGTCGAATTGCAGGTTATAGTGTTGCAATGGCAGATGACGCAATGAATAGGATACTTGTACCTGGCAAATCAAAGAGCTAGATAAATCTAACCAAGAATCTGCATCACTACAAATCTTTTCTTTTTCTTGGCAATAAACCTATTATAATGCTTCAAGTGGGAGATTCTTCGCTTTTTTCCTCATTTTGTAGAGCAGATCTATCATTTGATTGGTATCCAGCCGATGTTCAAACAATACTTCTCTAGTGATGAAGTTATCTTCAACATATTCTAGCGCATCACTAAGCCTCATTAAATATATCTTCAAGGATGTTATACACTTTACAAAGGCTTTATCCGTCATCGCCTCTCTCTTTTTAACTCCTGGATAGGTGTATTGAACGTCAAATAACAATGACTTGTCATCCTCCTTATCTTCATTTTGGTGTTGTCGCAATAATTTCCTTACTTCTCTTGATGAGAGTCCTTGCTCACAAATGATCTTTGCCATTTTGCCTGCGCTCTCTCTATCTATGGAAATTAGTTCTTGGGCGATGCTTGGATTTATCCGTTGACTCGTGATTTCTCTCTTCGCCCCATCTGGTAAATCCAGGAGTTGAATCTTTCTACTTACATACTCCTGACTCTTACCTATCCTTCTAGCTAAATCAGTAATGCCACCATAACCGTATTCGACTACGTAATCCTTGAATGCTTGAGCTTCTTCTAAAGTTTCTAAAGATTTACGTTGAACGTTCTCAAGGATAGATATTTCAAACGCTTCTTTGTCATCTAATTCTACTATATGGCAGGGGACCTTTACTAATTTTAATCGTTTACAGGATTCAAATCTCCTCGCACCTGAGACAACCTCAAACTTTCCACCCATTGGCCTCACAACAATTGGGTGAAGCAACCCCTTCTCTTTGATAGAATTTATCAATCCATCAAGAGCGCCTAGATCAAACCTCAAAGGACGCACAGGTGGATAAATCAGATTAACTCTTACTTCTTCAAAGAGTCCAGTTGAAAGACTAAGTGCTCTACTCAATGACAGAACAAGTTATATAAATAGAAAACATATATATATGTTATCTTTATTTATGTATTTTAAGGGATAATTATATAAATTGAGTAACATTTCTTCTTTGCAACAGTTTAGAGAATGGTATGAAGGACGACATCAATATGCAAAAACTTGGAAGGAAAAAACAGGGGAAAAAGTTCTTGGATATTTTTGCACATATGTGCCAGAGGAGATTCTTTATGCCGCAGGGGTTCTCCCAGTCAGAATATATGGAAGTCACGAACCTCAAGATGTCACAGAGCCGCACATCTTCTCTATGTATTGCCCGTTCACAAGAGATTGTCTAGCTCAAGGACTAAAAGGTAAATATGATTATCTTAACGGATTAATGATTGCTCAATCTTGTCTGCATATTCGCCAAGCATTTACAAGCTGGCGACAACACAAACCTCTCGAATACTCGTATTATCTGCCTATGCCAAGTAAATTGCAGAGTCCAAGATCGCACAAATATTTACACGGCGAATATCAAACTTTTAAAAAATCGGTGGAAGAATGGACTGGAAAAACTATTCACGATGAAGATCTAAACCGGGGAATAGATATATTAAACAAAAATAGGCGACTTATTAAAAAAATATATGAATTACGACGATCCGACAAACCACCAATTACTGGACTTGAAGCGATGGAGATCGTAGTCTCCAGCCAACTTGTTGACAAAAGAGAACACACCGAACTTCTTTCCGAGACTCTGAAAGAACTTGAAGAATATACACCTGATAAAGAACCCGGGGTCAGGCTTATGAAAATCGGCAGCGAGGATGACGATCGAGATTTCCTTAAAATGGTTGAATCTCTTGGCGCCACTTTTGTAACTGATGACCATTGCACTGGAAGTCGATATTTCTGGAATGAGACAAAAAATGGTGATGATCAATTAGCTGCCATAGCTACGCGTTACATTGAAAGGCCAGCTTGCCCAAGTAAAGATTGGCCAGAAAGAACACGTATCCCCCATATCCTTGATCTTGCTAAACAGTACAATGTTCAAGGAGTTATACTTGCTCAGCAGAAGTTCTGTGACCCTCATGAATTAGATTTCCCATCGATAGCCAAATCTCTCAAAGAACAAGATATTCCCTCTATGCAATTAGAATTTGATGTAACTGTTCCAGCTGGTCAATTCCAGACAAGAGTAGAAGCGTTTCTTGAGATGATTCGGGAAGAGGAGTTGTTCTAAGTTGGAAATTGCAGCTAAGTATCCCACTGAACGGCTGAAATGCTGGGGAAAGGCTAAAGCGATTAGAACAAAATATTATGAAGACTATATGAATGCTCACGACAACGAAGGTCTAAGGATGGTCGGAGGCGCTTGGTCATTTTCAGCTATACCATCAGGTCTAGGAGATGATATATTTTCATTAACAGGTGAACCCTACGGCGCAAATATAGCGTTTAACAAAGATTTTTCAATTAAATGCTTGGAGGCCGCTGAGAAGCATGGCTACGCACGTACCCTCTGCGCATACATGAGAAATTATTGGGGATCCATCTTGCTCGATAAGTATTGCCTAACAGATGGAACAATTGTAG
>CAYNJB010000006.1:0-18693 GCA_964397515.1 uncultured Nitrosopumilales archaeon
CATGCAGCGCCAAATAATTCTCTTCCTTAATCCCTAATAGAAAAGTCTAACCTCCCTATAATAAACTTTAACTGATAACAAACTAATACATGTATGTTGAAACGCTACTCTGAGTCGCGTATAAGGACCATCCCTGAACTTAGACAAACAGTCCAATCTCTAGATATTGATGAAGGTATCCGAATTCAAGGCTCTCTGACTCGCTTTAAAAACGGGGGATATATATTTCTCACCAAATCCAAAAGCAAATATTGTGTTAACTTTTGCGATAAAGTTCTTGATAAAAAATCTAAACGATATATTCCCGGTAACAGGGATGAGTGGCACTATTATTCAGGGTCTGATGATGTTCTCAAATTAATTCGTAACAGTGCAGAACGCCCATTAAACGCCTGGTCCTATTAATAAAATGATTATTGTAAAGATTCTTATTATCATAAATCTTTAACATATTCTACAATCTTAAGATATACCATTTCTTATTAAATTCTAATCTTTTTATTGATTGCCTCTAACAAGTTCTTAAGCAACATCGCAATAAGAAGTGGGCCAATACCACCAGGTACAGGTGTTATTGCCGAAGTTATGGGTGCAACTTGTTCAAAGTCTACGTCACCCACAAGTTTCCCGTTTAGATAATTATTTCCAGCGTCTAATACGATTGAACCTTTTTTTACATCTAAAGATGATATTGCTTTCGGTTTTCCAACATCCACCAATAAAATATCTGCATCCCTACTGTATTGTTGATATTCAGTATTATCTGAAGAAAGCATTTTCACAGTTGCACCTAGGTTGATCGCAGCCGCCGCAAATGGTCTTCCAAGAATGATGCTATCTCCTAATACACATACTGATTTTTCCTCTAAATGTGCATCCGCCATTTTAATCAACTCAAAAGCTGCTCTAGCTCCGGCGGAGATAATTCTCGGTTTTCCTGACAACAAACAACCCAAGCCAGAAAGAGTAACACCATCCACGTCTTTTTCCAACGAGATAGCGTTTGACGCATTTTCCTCATTAATATTCTCTGGTAGTGGTATTTGGAGAAGTATTCCATGAATTGATTCGTCTTTATCTAATTTAATGATTGTCGAAATAAGGTCTTGTTCAGTCGTCTCCATCGGGAAAGAAATAACTTTGGGTTCTATGAGTGCAGCTCGGCAAACATCGGCTTTTCTATTAATATACCCCGCTGATCCATCAATGTCTCCAACATGCAATAATGCGATAGTCGGAATTATGTTCAACAAACGGATATTTTTCACTTCTTCTAAAATTTCAGCTCTTATCTCTAAAGCTCTTTTTTTCCCATTTAAAACTGTCCCCAAAATTCCACCCTAATATCTATAATTAAGTTGATATATTGCTCTTATTAAGAAGTACTTATAGACACGGCTTTCTTAATATACTCGTGTGATTTGCCCGCCAAAATAGTTATAGCAAAATTAGGGATGCTTGGCATAAGTCCTCTACTCGAAGGATTAGTCGATGAACGAGGTGTTAGAGAAGATGTTCTCATTAGATCTGTTTCGTCAGGATGTCAAATGAATCTGGAAGCTGGACGAGAAATAGCCAATAGTACTGTAGCATTAAAGCCAGATATTGTATTTCTTGTTTCTCCCCATATACCCGGTGAAGGTCCACAAGTTGCTTTGTCAACTTTCTCTCAAAACGAGCTCCCAGTGTGTGTCCTTACTAATTCCTATTCCCAAAAAGTGATGGATGCCCTCATTGAACAAAAAATTGGCTACATTATTTCAACAGCTGATCCTATGATCGGAGCAAGAAAAGAATTTCTTGACCCAACCGAAATGGCTATCTTCAATAGCGATATTATTAAGGTGCAAGCTATTACTGGTGTCTATAAAATAATTAATGAGGAAATCGACAGAATAATTAACGATATTAATAACAAAAAAGCTATTGAGATGCCGCAATTAGTTATAGACAAAGAACTTGCGGTTAACAGATCTAAATTCGTTAATCCTTACTCTTATGCAAAGTCGATAGCTGCTTTTGAAGCATCCACTTTAGTCGCCAAACTTTCTACACGTGGTTGTTATGTTGTAAAAGACCCTAATCAATATATTCCGCTTGTCGCTGCATCACATGAATTAATGCGGATTGCCGCCATTTTATCCGACGAATCACGCGAATTAGAAAAAAAAGGTGACACAGTATCCCGGGAAGTACATTTATCAAACGGTGTTCAACGTAGAAAAACCCGTCTTTTTGAACTCTTTGCCCCTTGATAACATTTCTTGCTATTATTTTGTCATCTAATCTCATATTCTCAAATCTTCAACTCTTTTCTTAGATCATTTAACGCATCATCTAGTTTTTCTTGAGAAATACTGCCGCTAGCAAACTTCGAATTTCCCCCTCCTTTTCCACCATATTTCTTAAGTGTCTTACTTAGAATCTCCGAACAATCAAATTGTAGATTGTGACTACATGTTAAGATGATCAAACTATTTTCGTCAGTTGTAGCTATAAGTACAATCGATGAAAAACTCTCAATTGTTTTTCCAGCCCAATCCATAACTACTTGTCTATTTAATCCCTGAAATGATCCCTGATAGAGCCGAATGTCGTTTTTTTCAACAAATTGAATCTCTTTAAGTTTTTGTTTCGAAAAACTGATTATCTTATTTTTTAATTTATCTTGTTCCTCCCTCAAATTCTGCACTGTTTTTAGCAAAGTTTTCCGCGATGCACCTAAACAGTCCATAACTTCCATCAGGAGCTCAATTTCTTCAGCAGCATTTCTGTTAGCTTCTTTCCCTGTAATGAATCTTATTTGGTATCTGCTATTCTCTATTTTTGAAATGCTTGTAACAAAAACAACTTTACATTCACGGGTATTTGGTACATGATCTTGTGAACAAGCTGAGTAATCATATCCTGAAATCTCAATTACCCTTACTTTTCCTTGGATTCTACTCTCGTTTGCGCGAAGTGTTGGAATAGTTCGCTTCGCTTCTTGAAGATCTTCAAACCAATGAACAATAACTTCTCTACCTTCATCAATAATGTCGTTAGTCATCTTAACTGCTGAGGAGATTATTTTCCAATCAATCTTAGGGCTTTTAAAAATTAGTGTATTGCCAGAATCTTTGTGTTCAACTTTTATTGACTCAGCTTCAGGTATTATCTTCTTGATACTTGCCATTAAAATGTGTTCGGCTGTATGTTCTTCTTTCACGTCATACACGTAGATTATTGTAGTCTATATTCTTCACTTTGATATGCATCTTTAGTTGGAATAGCTATACACTTGGTTATAAAATATCCCAATAAAAATCGAAAACCTTCATGAATTTAATCTATGTCTTATTTTCCTTAAGCTTTATACTTATTTTTCACTAATCTTTCGGTCTCTTAATTTAATTAATCTTTAAAGTCTAAGCTCTTTGACCTCATTAATAATAGGTGTAAAATTATATCGCATAAACTATGATATATTGTGATAGGAACTCGGCAATTGTTCCTTATTTATCCGCTGAGAGTAAAAGTCGGGAACAAATCAGCAAATCAGAAATTATTATCAAACATCCTTTGATGGTTTATAGTGATTTTGATTTTGGTGATGACCGTATCGATGTAATGTGGCCCAAAATATTAAAACGCTATCCACATTTAGCGGAAAAATCATAATAATCGCGTTAGATATTATTATGATGTCAAACCTTATTTTCTTGATAATCGTTCAATTAGAGCTGCGATCATCAAAGGGAATAAAGCTGTAGCATCGCCATTTATAGTTACCTGCTTTGCTTTAGGCTTAACCTTCCCCCATGAGACTGCCTCACGAACTTCTGCTCCACTAAGGCTTCCATCATATTCTACAGCTGTTGTAATGTATGTTGCATAGTTTAGACCGCCTCGGAATTGGTTCCACCACAATGTATGATGTTTTGAGATACCGCCACCTATCATGATTGCTCCTGATTTTTTTGCATCAAAGATTATTTTAGAAATAGCCTCTTCATCTTTGATTATGTTTACCATGAAATCTTTGTGCTGTTGCCAAAAAAGCCAAATCTGGCTCCCAACTGCTCCATCCATTATTCCTGGAATAAAGACCGGTATTTTGTTCTTCCAACTCCAGTATAGGATTGATGACTCATCTCTAACATATTTGCCTAGGTAGTATCCTAACTCATATGGTGCAAATTCATGTACGCCTTTAGAGTACATGTCTTTAAAAAAAGGTTGTAGACGTTTTTCGAGTAGCGGTCCGTATGCTTCTTTAGGTATTATTATATTTCCAAGTCTATGGTATCCTTTACGAAATAATATCTTATCATCAAGGTGGAAGTCTCCTTCTTCATAAGACGCCCATGTTCTTGCAAGGTCATGATCTAAAGTTCCGCATGTTGTAATTACTGCATCCACTAATTTTCGCTTCAGCAGTTCTTTAAAAACACCTCGAAGGCCGGTTGCGATCGGCGCAGCTGGAAATGAAAGAAAGACCTTGCAGGATGAGTCACGTATCATATCTTCTATTATATCTACCCCTTCTGCTACAAGTCTGCCAGTGAATCCACCTGCTTTACTCATCTTTGATATTAACGCGTTAGCGGTTAGAATGTTATTGAGATCAATATCTATCACTTTCCTCTTTTTCATATCTCTCCAACCTGTTTTAATATCAAACTAAACAATATTCCACCTTCTTTCTACTATTCCTTCTACGATGTTATTAACCATGCTTTTCTAGTCCTCTAATTCTTTTCAAAAAAATCTTTTAGATGCCTAAAGATGTTCTTGACGTTGAGATAATGGGACTATAATGTATGCCCCCCAAGCTATTTATTATTGTTGAATAATATAACTGCGGTCTAACACATATTGGTTGACTACTCTTTGAATCTTAAACTAAAGTTAAACTATGCAAATCTATTTATCAATGATTTGAAGAAAACGTCGATGCCTAAAAAAATGAGCTACAGGAGAGCGGTATGTCAAGCCTAGAAAACACGATCCGTGAAGAACGTACTGGGGTCGTAGTGAGTGTTAACAATCTTACGAAAGTATTTAATGGAAAAATTAAAGCCGTAGATAGTATTTCTTTTAACGTAAAACAAGGCGAAATTTTTGGTTTTCTTGGACCGAACGGCGCAGGGAAGAGTACAACTATAAATATGCTCACAACTCTTTATCATTCTACTTCAGGCACGGCCAAGATTTTTGGATATGACAACCTTAAGGATCCAACAAAAATACGGCGAATAGTCGGTGTCGTTCCACAGGAATATACTGCAGACGAGGACATGACTGGGTCCGAAAATATTACTTTCTGCGCAGACCTCTATGGGATCCCAAAGAAAACGTCAAAGCCTCGAGCCTTAGAACTTCTCAATCTGGTTGGGCTTGATGATGTTGAAAAAAGAAAAGTGAGTACATATTCTGGAGGAATGCGTCGAAGATTAGAACTTGCATGTGGCTTAATCAACAGGCCCAAGCTTCTATTTCTTGACGAACCAACTTTGGGGCTGGATGTTCAAACCCGGACGGCAATCTGGGAGTACATTAAAAAGTTGAAAGAGGAGTACCAGATGACACTCTTCTTGACGACTCATTACCTCGAAGAAGCAGACGAACTATGCGACAGAATTGCAATTATTGATCATGGTCATATCGTTAAAATCGGTTCACCTGCCGAGCTAAAAGCAAGCATTGGCGGTGATATAATCGAGCTAGGCGTAAAAGAGACGAACGTAGATTTATCGGATCTAATCTCTGAGGTTAAGTTAGTAAAAGAAGTAAAGAAAGCGAATTCACATTACAGGATTAAAGCAGAATTAGGTGAAGAAGTTGCCCCGGCGATTATAGATATTCTCAGATCAAAAGGATATCACGTAACCCGGATCTCTCTTACAAAACCAACCTTAGATGAGGCCTATCTTGAATATACCGGGCGTTCTCTACGTCAAGAACAATCCGACCAAGAGCAAATGTGGACACGTAGGCAAACTATGGGTACAGCTAGGATGAGACATTAGATATGACTGGTAAACCCCTGAAAGATGAAAATTCTGCGGAGCGAAGAATAATGCCTGACAGTGATAAAATACCCAATTTACAAAAATCTGACGATTTAGATGAAAGTCCACTGCACGGACTCTGGGCACTCACAAACAGGGATCTAAAGAAATGGTACAAGACACCAATGCTACTTTTCTTATCTTTAATTCAACCCGTTATCTGGCTAGGTCTTTTCGGAAAAGCAATGAACTTTGGATCATTCTTTTCTGGGGAATCATTCAACATTCCTGGACTTGACATACCCAAACAAATAATTAACTCCATTTCGGAACAATTAATGCAAAATACTTTCGGAACAACCGATTACTTCTCATTTCTCTCTATTGGGATGCTATCATTTGTAATACTTTTTACCTCCATGTTCAGCGGAATGTCAATTGTATGGGATAGACGATTTGGGTTTCTGAATAAAGTACTTAGTACGCCTGTAGCTCGTGGTTCAATAGTGGTGGGAAAAGTTCTCTCAAGTGTTTTAAGGTCACTAGCCCAGTCGGCTGTTGTTCTTATCATCGCAATTATTTTAGGAATACAAGTATCCAATTTCACAGTTATTGGTTTAGCAGGAACTTTCATCGCGCTCTTTCTCTTATCCTTTGGTTTATCATCATTATTTGTAATGCTCGCTTTAAGATCAAGTGATTGGCAGAGCCAGATGGCTATTATGAATCTTCTAAACTTGCCCCTTCTCTTCGGTAGCAACGCGCTTTTTCCAGCAAAGCTAATGCCAGATTGGCTCCAATACGTGGTCCGGGTCAATCCAATTAGCTATGGCACTGACGTCGGTCGGCAACTATTGTTAGGCGCAGAAGGATCAAACAGTTTAGCCTTCGATTTTCTCTTCTTAGCTGGCTTTGCGTTGTTATTCTCTGTTGTAGGAATAATCCTATCTTGGAGATTGCTCTCAAAATAAATAGACTGTTTATTTTAATAAGGCTACTTTTATTTATGAAACGATTTTTATTAATCGCTCTTTAAATATAATTTGTATGTGGGGTATATTGGTCTTATATGAAATATGAATGGCGCAGACTACTAAAATACATTGGTGGTTTAACTTGTCTATTCGGAGGGATACATTTGGGTAATGCTTACAGTGCGGGCTATTGGAGATTTGAAGAATTTAACCTTGGATGGGATACAGTTGGTCGAGGCGCAATATTAGTAATAATTGGTATCCTTCTAATTCGATGGTCAAAATAATCTATAACGCATCTAAATACATATGCCAAAAATACCTTTTCTTGATCATTATTTTTATCTTCATTTTTATCTTAATCTTGATGTAATTTAATTTCTTAATAACTTATCTCAGAACTTGGTCGTAATGGCATCATCCATTTTTCTTTCCCACATGCTCGACATTTATATTTTAATTTGGATTTCCTTGTGATCATTATAGGTTCATCTATAATATCATGATCTGTCCTTATTATGCAGCGTTCACAAAATCGCCGTTCAGGGTCACTCAAACATTTTTCCATTATATCATCATCAATATATGTGTTTAAAATATTACTTGAATCGGTTTGATAAGTGAGACAATTAGTTTAGGCTTGATGTCAGAAATTCAAAATTTGCATTTAAATCTATATATTTTAGAGGCATGGTAAATTGAATGGAGTAAAAATTTTCGTAGAGCAAAAATCTGTAATTGAATCCCGCATTAAATCTTTAGAAGATGAGCGAGCGTATCTTTTAACTGAAATTCCAAAACTACGCGCGAAAGTCGCAAAGCTACGTTTAGAAGCAAAGGCCCACACCTTACAAAGTGAAGTAGCTGCGCTACAAAACGAAAAATCCAATCTTGAAGAAGAGCTTATACAATACACACCACACTCACAAGTTGAATCAAGTCATCAAAAAGAGCCACAGGTAGCAAGTTAGAAATTTGCCTAAATGTCCAGACTGTAAGGTAAGTGTAAGCCGGCCTGAAAGAACCTGGACCATAGCCGGCGATCTTAAGCGTAATGGTAACTTCTTTGAACGTAAAGTCGCTTTCTATACTTGTCCCCAATGTCAATCACGATTCCCAGTCGTAGCAGGATCAACTAAGTTTAAAATCGTACACGAAGCAGAGATGATAATTCTAAAGAAAAAAGCTTTGGACGGTGAAAAGCTCGTCTTAAAGGTAAAAGAAATGGGTGATGATGTTCAAAATCTATCATCTCAAATCATTGAACTTAACAGAAAAATCGAACTTGAGCAATTAAATTCAAAGCAAACTGGTCTTACTGCCGAAGTTGAGATTTTAAAGGAAATTCGTACAAATCTTGCTGAAGAACTTTCTGCTTTTCAAAAATAACATAATGAAAAAAATCATTGTAAGTCTCCTGATTCTAGACATAAATAAAAAAAGATTCTAATATTGCAAGATGCTAATCAACTTAAAACATCACTTTTTTTTGATGATTTATCAAATTATGTTCAACCAGTTATTAAAAAAATGACGCTATTGAAAATAAGTGAGTCATTCGATATTAAATTTCTTACTCCTAATCATTCCAGAGAATTATGATGATCTTGATATATAATGCTTATATGGTATACAAAAGTCGGGTTGCTAGGGAATCTAGTGTCCCAAAAAAAATATGACGTTATTATTATTGGATCAGGGCCAGGCGGTATTTTTACCGCTATTGATTTAATAAGAAAATCCGATCTGAACATTCTGATAGTCGACAAAGGTCAGGATATTTTAAAACGACAAAAGTCTGGCGCATCCATACTTGAGGGTTGGGGTGGAGCTGGAGCTTTTAGTGATGGGAAGTTGAATTTCTCAACAAACTCCGGAGGATGGTTAAAAGATTATGTTGGGGAAAGTAGACTTAATTCACTTATCCAAGAAGTAGATCAAATTTATCTAGAATTTGGGGCCTCCAAAGAACTTTTTGGCGTCGATGTCGACGGAATTGATGATATTTCAAGGAAAGCCTCTCTTGCAGGGTTAAAACTTGTTCCATTTAAAATCCGACATATGGGTTCTGATGTAACTCCCAAGATCTTAGGTGCTATGAAAACAGCTATAGCCGAAAAAGCGGACATAATGATGGAAACAGAAGTAAAAAAAATTATTACAAACAACAATGAAGTACTTGGAATTGAGGTTAATAATGGGGAGAATATAACTGCAAAGAATGTGGTTGTTGCAGTCGGAAGAACCGGCGCAGGATGGTTAAGGCAAGAAGCCGGCCGACTTGGTTTACCTCTCACAGCTAATCCTGTTGACATCGGTGTTAGAGTCGAAGTTCCTTCGGAGACAATGCGCCATCTAACAGATGTTCTATATGAGCCAAAATTCATGTATTATTCAAAATCTTTTGATGATCGTGTCAGAACATTTTGTGTTTGTCCAAGCGGGTTTGTGGTCCCTGAGTACGCTGACGACCTAGTAACAGTAAACGGCCACAGTTACTATAGTAAGAAGAGTGGCAATACAAATTTCGCACTCTTGGTAAACACAAAATTCACGGCACCATTTAATGACCCAATAGCGTATGGCCGCTACGTTTCAAAACTCGCCAATCTTCTTGTAGGCGGAGTTCTCGTTCAGAGATTAGGCGATTTAGAAGCTGGCAGACGTACCACTCCGGAACGATTAGCTAAAAGCATTGTTGAGCCAACATTCAAAGATGCCCAACCTGGTGACCTAAGCTTCGTTTTACCTGCTCGATACTTGATAGGCATAAAAGAAATGCTTAGAGCCTTAGACCAAATAGCTCCAGGTGTAAATTCTAAGCATACACTACTCTATGGCGTAGAAGTGAAATTCTATTCATCAAGGGTAGAACTAAATCCTAACCTTGAATCCAACATAAAGAACCTATATGCCATCGGCGATGGCGCTGGGGTAACCCGTGGATTAGTCCAATCATCTGCATCCGGCCTTATAGTTTCTAGAGACATACTCTCTAGATCCAAAATTAGAAGTAGCTAGTCTAAACATTATCAAATTACACAATAATGTCTTTGATATTCATTATTATTTATCTAAAAGATGTGAAAAACTTTGTCCATTCAACAAAACAAACAAATATTCGAGGTCAACGATAAATTTGTACTCAAATCTTCTCAACCGAGAAAACTGAATTCCAGAAAAGGTGAAAATGGGCGAGTCGCAATTATCGGCGGAAGTTATCTATATCATGGCGCTCCTCTCCTATCTGCGTTAGGGGCCTCAAAAACTGGTGTAGATCTAGTATACATCGCTGTTCCACCAACATTAGTCACACCTATCCGATCATATTCCCCAAATTTTATCGTGATTCCACTCCCTGATGGAAAAATGACAAAAGGCTGTATCAATAAACTGCTAAAATGGTTACCTGACGTTGACTCAGCTGTCATAGGTCCCGGGGTTGGTAGACAAAGGACTGATGGACTAAAGAACTTGGTCCGAGAGTTATGCTCCCGAAATGTAAAAATTGTATTGGATGCAGATGCTCTAAGACCCGAAATTGCGTCGGAAGTCTCTGGGAAAGACGCAGTAGTAACGCCGCATGATGGCGAATTCAAACGCCTTTTTAGAGCGGAACTTGATAAAAGTGTCGAAGTTAGGACTAAAACTGTTCAAGATTTCGCGGCGAAAGAAAAACTGACCATCCTATCTAAGGGCAACATCGATATAATATCTAATGGATCTAGAACAGCGTTAAATCGAACTGGGACTCCTGCTATGACTGTTGGGGGTACAGGTGATGTATTAGCTGGCGTTGTCTCCGGGTTAATCGCTCAAGGCATGGAACCTTTCGCAGCTGCATCATCTGGCGCTTACGTAACTGGTTTGGCAGGCGAGTTAGCATCTGAACACCTTGGACTTCATATCTCACCTACCGATTTAATTTCAAAACTGCCTTATGTTTTAAAACGATTCGACAATAGCAAATAGTGTATTAAATTAGTATACACAATTGTCTTTATCTATTAAAATAGTATTAAGCCATTTTAACAGCATTGATGATTTTTTCCTATTTTACCGTTTTATCCATAAGGTTATTTAGACCTCCGATTAATAGTCTAATTCATAAAACCTAGGTGTATCCCTTGATTTCAATAATTGGAGTTAAAGGCATTGGAGAAGTTCGTAAAGGGGAAAAACTTGGCTTTCTCATAAATGACGCCCTAAACAAACAAGGAATAAAAATGATGAATAATGATATCATAGTCGTCACATCTAAAGTTGTATCAAAAGCGGAAAATATGCTTATCTCTCTAAATACTGTGACGCCTTCAAAATTTGCTACAAACATATCTAAGATGTTAAAAAAAGATCCACGATTCGTAGAAGCTATACTTAATGAGAGCAAACGGATTGTTAGAATATCTAACGCCGTCATAATTACCCAAACTAAACATGGATATATTTGCGCTAACTCCGGAATTGACCAATCCAACATTAAAAAAGATCACATAGCTTTACTTCCAGTAAATCCTGACCGATCAGCTACGCAAATCTCAGCACAAATAAAGAGCAAAACCGGCCAAAACGTTGCAGTGATTATATCTGACACTTTTGGTAGGCCTTGGCGCCATGGGCAAGTCCAATTCGCCATCGGAATCGCAGGAATATTGCCAACCATAGATTACCGCGGTAAAAATGATAGATACGGAAATGAACTTAAAGTAACCGAAATCGCAATTGTCGATGAAATTGCATCCGCAGCTGAACTTGTACTCGGAAAGTTAAACGATTGCCCCGCAGCCCTAATCCGCGGTTTTAAATATAATTTTGAAGCTGGATTTGCAAAGTCCCTTGTTAGGTCCTCAAGAGAAGATCTTTTCAAGTAAAATGTTTACTAATCCAACTATAATTCTTAAAATTATTATTCCTATCTATTAATTGTCTAGTCTAGATCGTTTGTTTATTTTTTTAGGAATATGTTGTAATGCGTTTAATTAACGTTTAGGATCTAATAATTTAGCTGATTATCCATCTCTGTCCTCACATTCAATGTTTTCAATTTGTTTGTATTGTTTTTTATTATTTATTCTGAATTATTAGTTAAGCGTTCTTGGCAATGAACCTCTCTAATCTATTGTAGATCTCATCTTGAGTTGATATTTCTGGGAGGAACAGTAATCTGAGATGATCTTCTCCACCTTTCCCGAAGAAGCTACCTGGAATAAGAGCTAGATTTTCAGTACTAGTTAGTTCCTTTAAAAAATCTATTTCATTTTTCCATTTGTTCTTATTAATCTCAATTTTTGGGAAGATGTAGAACGCCCCCTTTGGAATTGAGAAAATGATGTTAGGAATTTCTTTTAATCTCTTAATGGAATAATCTCTTCTTCTACCAATCTCTTTGATAATATTCTGAGATGCTTCCAACCCTGAGGAAATGACCTTTGTCGCCGCGGTCAAAATTAATGTTGATACCGAGTGAGTTGCATGACCGTAAAGCGAAGCAACTTTCCTGACTGTGGCCGTAACTTCTTCTGCTAGGTTATTGGGATCACTTATGCAGATATAGCCAAGACGGCATCCAGTACCTGTGAATACTTTTGATAATCCTGAAATTGTGAACACTACGCAGTCTTTTGCGATTGATGCCGTCGAGACAGATTTAACGCCATCGTATGTTATGAGTCCATAGATCTCGTCTGAAATAATGGGCACATTGAATTCTGCTGCGATGTCGCATATTCCCTTAACGTCTTTCTCTGAATACACATTTCCAAGAGGGTTATTCGGGTTAACCACCATAATGGCTCTTGTATGTTCATTAATTTTTGATTTGATATCGTCAAGATCGGGTGCCCAATCTTCTGTCTCTGATGCTGTAGATTGAATAAGTTTTGAACTGAAGTATGGTAGATATCCTGCAGGTCCAATGATATAATGCGTTGGGCTAACTGTAATAAGCTCATTCTTCTCATCAAAAAGTGAGTAATGGAGAACATTTAGTGCATTTGCTACTCCGCAGGTTATTATGATGTTATTTAGGTCATACTTTACATCTCTCTGTTCTTCCTCGAATTTAGCTACTGCTTCTTTAAATTCATGTCTAACATTGGGTGGAGTGTACATTAACATCCCATTATCAATAGCCTCTTTTAGTGCAGAGGGAAGCATTGGATTCATTAGCCCATAGTTAACAGGATCGCCACCGAACAAGTCTATGAAACCCGCACCTTTAGTTAATTTTAGTAATGCTGCTTGATCTCTAAGTTCTTTAAAGCGAGGATCTGATGCCCAACCCTGATCAACATGTCTCCAACGTTGAGATGCTTTGTACATATTTTATATTCCCACTATTTAGCTTTTATTTATATCGGTGATAAGATGTATCTGATGAAGATAACATTCTTGTTGTATTAGTTGTAAGTATTTTTTTTCTGCATATATATTATATTATTGTTTTTCTACGATGGTTTGTAATGGTTTACAAGAATGTGATAATATGTATGTCTAGAAAAAACAATTTAACATAGATTCCTAGGATTAACTATCCGCAATAAATGTCTGATATTCAAGAGGTGATTACTAATACTGTGGTTTACTTATTTTTTTCTCTGAAATATGGCATCACATATTTTCCGAGCAGTTTTACTGATTCTTCTGGGTTTGGGCCGAGTGGCGCTCCTATTGAGATGTGTTGTAAGCCTTTACTCTCAAGAGTTTCTATTTTGGCTATGCATTCATCTGGCGTTCCATGGATTGCTAGGTCTAACATTTTGTCTGTGGTATGTTTTGCCGCGGCTTCCAGTCCCTCATTACGCCAGACCTCTTGTATTGGCTGAAAGTCTTTATGGCTTAATCCTATTGTTGATAATCCGAGTTCTCCTAGCATGGGTCCAAAGTAGGCTACGAGTTTTCGAAGTGGGGTTTCAGCGATTTCCCCCTCTTTTGATATAGATATCCAGACGCAGCCTGCTACGTCGACTTCTGAGAAGTTTCGACCTTCTTGCTCTGCGCCGGCCTTCATACGTTCCATTGCTATGTCGATGAACTCTGGTGGATATAGTATAGGTAGTACACCGTCGCCGTGGGCGCCGCTATATGCCAGAAGTTTCTTACCTTGGCCTCCTATGTATATGGGTATATTTTTCTTATATTGGTTAAATCGCATATAGCTTTCTTGGCTCCAGTTGAATTCTTTGCCGTGGAACTCTGCTTTCTCCCCTGCCCATAGCTTTTTTAAAACCTCTACTGTCTCTTTTACTCTGCTCAGGGGTTTCTCGTGCTCTATTCCCAACCATTCTAGGTAGTCCATTGCGCCTGCACTAAGGCCGCATAGAGCTCTTCCCTTGGTGAACTCATCTAATGCTGATAAATACATGGCTATCTCCGCGGGGTTAGTGGTGTACGGATTAAGGATCGTGTTACCTAACAATACCTTCTTTGTATTCGCCGCTATCGCTGTAAGCGTGACCATGGAGCTTCTCATGAATATGTCATGGCTTACCCAGACTGAATCAAAGTCATTTTGCTCAGCTAAGATGCCGAGTTTCAGCATGTTGTCTACGCTGCCAAACCAATCACACATACGTAAACCGAACCGCATATTGTGAACACTTATTTCTTTTATAGGGCCTCGTGTATAGTATAATTTCTATTAGACAATTTTGATGAACTGTTCATAATCATTTTGAGGCTTTTATTCTTTGAAACGGAAAAAACTGAGAATTGAATATTTTCTTTAATATTCTATGTAAATTACTTTATTTATTTTTAATAAAAATGGGGGGGGAAGGCTGATTTACCCCTTCCCGATTCTGAATACTTTTGTACCGCATTTAGGGCATGTTCCAGAAATTGCTGGTTTTTTGTTCTTCATGGTGACGTTCTTTGGATTCTTTATTTCTCTCTTAGCTTTACATTTTACGCAATATGCTGTTGTCATTTCATAAATCACTTTGTTAGATTTTTTATCTCGTGAAGATTTGTATATAAGCTCTCACTATTGAGCGTCCGAATTAGAGCAAATAATGGTCAAAATAAGTATATTTTAAGAGTATAACCCAATTTCAATCAAAAGAAAGGGTTTTGTTAATGAAGTCTATGATTAGAAGAACTTTATTAACCAATTAACGACTTTAATAAAATCCACTCAAAGTAGTAACATAAACTAATATCTGTAAAATGGTAAAATGTTCATTTACAGATTCTGAAATCGAACTATGAAAATCCGTAATATAGATAGTTAATCTTAGGGGAAATAATATTATTGTTGTTCCAACTAACTCACAGATTGAATTAGATGGTTAATTTGCATATCTATCTGAAGTTGTGGCTTACACGAGAATATATCATATAGTGATTAAGATATATGCTACTATTTGAAATGTAAATTTTAAATTATGTTATATCTGAAATACCCCTGAATATCTAATGAGGTTCAACAACTTTACTTGTCTAGTAACTGCTAAGGCGTCTTAACTTTCTTTTTTCTTGATTTTCTTTATCACCAATAAACTATACTCGTCAGTCCACTTTACATTTGTTGGGTCCTTAAATTTCTTCTTGAGATTCTGTGTAAATTCCTTAAGTGATTGTTCAAATTCTTCTTTGCTATATAGTGAGAATGTGGAATAGTGATGGTTTTGTGCTTGATAGATTAGCCTATTCATATCTGAGCATCGTTCATACCTAAATAATTCAGTGGATTGTAAAATCAGGTTAGATCTTTGTACTGCTTCTGTCAATTCATTTAATTCATAAAGTCGTGTTTCTTTTTGGCTGAACAAAGGAAAGAATTTCCCGAAAATATGGTTGTTGTTTTGGTTTCGTAAGCGTGTGTAAATAAACAGGTAACCATCATCAACCAGAATACGCGATGCTTCCTCTAAAAACTCTAAAAGTTTGAAATGGTGAATAGCATTTAATGTTACAACACAATCCACAGAATTATCTTCTACAGGTAGATCTTCCGCAGAAGCTGTGCCTGCTTTAAAATTTTTGACTCCGTTTCGGACAAAGAATGCTTGTAGATGTTTAACCATTTCAGGGTTAGTATCGATGCAGTGAAGATCGAGTTTGTTACCTAAATCTCTTAACAGCTCTAGGGAGTATCTTCCATCTCCACAACCCACCTCAACAATTTTTATTTTCTGGAGATTTCGTATTTTTGTCGTAATAAAGCGAATCGGCTCTAAATCTGTTGTTCGTAAATCCTTGTAGTTTTTCGCAATTCTTGAAAAATGTTGATATGAATCCATAAAAAAAAGCTTGATTCATAGTATATAAACTGCAAACATTGCTTCCAAACACCGTGATATATCGTCAATATGAAGAATATTTCTGACCTATCTAATATAATTCCGAAGCTCCGTGAAAGTAAATTTGATCAAATTCGTAGAAGATTGAAGTAATAAGCTGTTTAGTCAAGTGGGTAAATATTCTCAGAATGAAACTTCAGTTTGAACTATAGTACGACAAGAAATTACACAGAAGGTCGATTATTGGTAAATGCAAATGATTTAATAGGCGATTTTTGAGGTCTTATTATGAATGCAATTAATGTTGGAATTATTGGCGTTGGGAATTGTGCCAGCGGGCTTATTCAAGGCTTAGAATATTATAAAAATTCTGGAAAATCTCCAATTGGGTTGACGCAGAAATTAATTGGTGGATACGGTATAAGTGACATAGTTTTTTCTAGTGCTTTTGATATTAGCTCAGATAAGATTGGTAAACCTCTTTCTTCAGCGATATATGCTGCGCCAAATTTGGTTAAGTGGACTCCAAATGTGTCTAACTGTGAAGTTATGGTTGCTGAGTCACCTATCTTAGATGGTATAGGGCTCTATGTAGAAAAAAAAATTAGCCCGATCAACCAAGAAAAGTTTGTCCCACAAATCCGGGAAAATATTCTTGCTGAGTTAAAAACCACTAATACTGAGGTTCTGCTGAATTATCTTCCTGTTGGCAGTCAAAAGGCAACCGAGTTCTGGGCAGATGTGGCCCTTGAGGCTGGGTGCGGCCTTATTAATTGCATGCCCGTGTTTATCGCGTCAAATAATGTATGGGCTAAAAAGTTTGAGGAACGTGGTCTTCCGATTATAGGGGATGACGTGAAGTCGGTGGTCGGCGCGACTATTGTTCACCGCACTCTCGCGAGGCTTTGTTCTGATAGAGGCACGGAGATTGACCAAACATATCAAATAAACGTGGGGGGAAACACTGACTTCCTCAATATGAAGGAGGCTGAACGGCTTGAGTCAAAGAAAATATCGAAAACAGAGGCAGTGCAGAGCATAATGCCTGAGAGGATAAATGATGAGAAGATATACATTGGTCCAAGTGACTTTATACCTCAACTCGGAAATACGAAGCTGGCGTTTATTAGGATAAAAGGCAAAATGTTTGCAGATGTCCCATTCAATCTGGAGCTCCGTTTGGAGGTTGATGATAAAGCTAACTCCGCTGGCGTAGCAATAGATGCTATCAGGTGTTGTAAAATTGCTAAAGAACGAGGGTCTGGTGGGCCGTTGATTGAAGCTAGTGCTTGGCTTATGAAGCATCCTCCAAAGCAAATGGATGATCCAAGTGCAAAGAACGCCTTAGAGTCTTGGATTAATCTGGTCTAGTAAATAGTTCAAGGTCATTTAATAGCTTAGCTACTCTATCTCTGCGCATATATCTATCAAGTATATTCTTTGATGTCTATATTTGAGTCTGGAGTCTCTCGGCGGGTGTTAGTAGATCATTAAATCCTTGTTTTCCAGTTCATTATGGATATGTTGGACCGCTTTGTGGATGTCTGCCTCATTGTTTGCACCAGTACAGACAAGTTTTCCGCTTGCGAAGATGAGGAAAACGACCTTAGGCTTGGTGATTCGAAGTATTATACCGGGAAACTGCTCTGGTTCATAAATGGATCTAGGTAATAACCTTGCAGATTCCTCTAAATGTACTTGTCCTCCAAGATTGACCGAGGCAACAATATTTTCTATCTTAACGATCGCCTCATTTATGATCTTAACGCCGCCTCTTTTGAGTCTGTGAACCGTGGTCCTAATGGCTTCCTCAGCTTGCTTCTCTGATTTTGCGCCAGTGCAAACCATTTTGCCAGTCCGAAAAAGCAAGATAGTTGTCTTGGGTTTCTTAAGCCTGAAGACTAGTCCTGGGAACCGATCTGGGTTGTAATTGGTGTCTGGAAAGTTTATCGTAATGAAGTCTAGATCTAACTCGTTGTCTAGCGTACCTGTTGCCACAACATTTTCAACACCGATAATAGCCTTTGTTCGAGACAAAGAATATCCAATGCCTCAAAATGTTGTAACTATATTTAAACTATGAGGATTCGCTATCATTCTTACGTCAATATTATAGTTAGTCTCTAATTTTCAATATGTTTCATGGTCCAGCGAAGTATCTTAAAGGGTTAATTGGAGGAGGGGATGGGATTTGAACCCATGTATATTCGCTCTGCAGGCGAACGCGTGACCGCTCCGCCACCCCTCCGCATCATTGGTATTCAATATCCAAGATTTTATTCTTTAATAATTAGTTCTATTTATCTCTAGTATTAAACTTCTACCAAAAAAAATTAAATTAGTTTTGATATTTTTGGGAATATTTAAATGTGGATAGTTTTAAGTTGATAAGGTGATATTTATTTGGCAATTGTAGGTTGGGAATGGATAGTTATCGTAGGTGTTCTTGCTATAATTATGATATGGGGTCCAGATAAAATACCC